>NZ_CAHJXA010000220.1 GCF_903644135.1 Sphingomonas bacterium
CGGGTCGGGCGGCGGCGTCGTCTATAACCGCGCCGAGTTCGTCGACATGGTGCGCAAGGGCCTCGACGCCAGCCCGACGACCGAAGTGCTGATTGAGGAGTCGCTGCTCGGCTGGAAGGAATATGAGATGGAGGTGGTCCGCGACCGCGCGGACAATTGCATCATCATCTGTTCGATCGAGAATGTCGACCCGATGGGGGTCCATACCGGCGACTCGATCACCGTCGCGCCGGCGCTGACGCTGACCGACAAGGAATACCAGATCATGCGCAACGCATCGATCGCGGTGCTGCGCGAAATCGGTGTGGAAACGGGGGGTTCGAACGTTCAGTTCGCCGTCAATCCGAAGGACGGCCGGCTGATCGTCATCGAGATGAACCCGCGCGTGTCGCGCTCGTCGGCGCTGGCGTCGAAGGCGACCGGCTTCCCGATCGCCAAGGTCGCGGCGAAGCTGGCGGTCGGGTATACCCTCGACGAGATCGACAACGACATCACCGGCGCCACCCCCGCTGCGTTCGAGCCGACGATCGATTACGTGGTGACCAAGATCCCGCGTTTCGCCTTCGAGAAGTTCAAGGGTGCCGAAGAAGTGTTGTCGACGGCGATGAAGAGCGTGGGCGAAGTCATGGCGATCGGGCGCAATTTCCACGAAAGCGTGCAGAAGGCGCTGCGCGGGCTGGAGACCGGACTGTCGGGCTTCAACATGGTCGACCGGCTGGCGGGCGCGCCCCGCGCGGAGATCGAGGCGGCGCTGGCGGTGGCGACGCCCGACCGGCTGCTGGTGGCGGCGCAGGCGTTGCGCGAGGGCTTCACCGTCGCCGAGGTCCATGCGATCGCCAAATACGACCCCTGGTTCCTCGACCGCATCGCCGAGATTGTCGCGGCGGAGGAGGAGGTGTGCCGGGGCGGGCTGCCCAACGACGCGGCGGGGCTGCGGCGGCTGAAGGCGATGGGGTTCAGCGACAAGCGGCTCGCCTATCTGGCGCTGAAGTCGGCCAATTTGCGCGACGGCAACACCGCGCGCGGCTCCGGCCTGATCCACGACCTGGTCACCGCGATGACCGGCGGCGTCACCGAGGACGAGGTGAGGGCGTTGCGCCACCGCCTGGGCGTGCGGCCGGTGTTCAAGCGCATCGACACCTGCGCCGCCGAGTTCGACGCCAAGACGCCATATATGTACTCGACCTACGAGGCACCGAGCTTCGGCGAGCCGGAGTGCGAGAGCCAGCCGAGCGACAAGCGCAAGATCGTCATCCTTGGCGGCGGCCCCAACCGCATCGGCCAGGGAATCGAGTTCGACTATTGCTGCTGCCACGCCTGCTTCGCGCTCGGGGATGCGGGCTACGAGACGATCATGGTCAACTGCAACCCGGAGACGGTGAGCACTGACTACGACACCTCCGACCGGCTGTATTTCGAGCCGCTGACCGCGGAGGACGTGCTCGAAATCCTGCATGTCGAGCAATCGAAGGGCGAGCTGGTTGGAGTTATCGTCCAGTTCGGCGGCCAGACCCCGCTCAACCTTGCCCATGCGCTGGAGAAGGCGGGCATCCCGATCCTCGGCACCTCGCCTGACGCGATCGACCTCGCCGAGGATCGCGAGCGGTTTGCTGCGCTGGTGGCGAAACTGGGCCTCAAGCAACCCGCCAACGGCCTGGCGCGCAGCCGCGACGAGGCGGTCGCGGCGGCGGAGCGGATCGGCTACCCGGTGCTGATGCGGCCGAGCTACGTGCTCGGCGGGCGGGCGATGGAGATCGTCGACAGCGTCGGCCAGCTCGACGACTATATCGCCACCGCGGTGCAGGTGTCGGGGTCGTCGCCGGTGCTGATCGACCGCTATCTGCGCGACGCGATCGAGGTCGATGTCGACGCGATCTGCGATGGCGAGGACGTCGTGGTCGCCGGCATCCTCCAGCATATCGAGGAAGCAGGGGTGCACTCGGGTGACAGCGCCTGCTCGATCCCGCCCTACAGCCTGGGAGCGGACTGCATCGCCGAGATCGAGAAGCAAACGATCGCGCTCGCGCACGCGCTCAAGGTTGTCGGGCTGATGAACATCCAGTTCGCGGTCAAGGATGGCGAGGTGTATCTCATCGAGGTCAACCCGCGCGCGTCGCGGACGGTGCCGTTCGTCGCCAAGGCGATCGGCGCGCCGATTGCCAAGATCGCCGCGCGAGTGATGGCGGGGGAGAAGCTCAAGGACCTGCCGCCGACCGACCGCCACATCGACTATTTCGCAGTCAAGGAGGCGGTGTTCCCCTGGGCGAAGTTCACCGGCATCGACCCGGTGCTGAGCCCGGAGATGAAGAGCACCGGCGAAGTCATGGGGATCCATCCCGATTTCACCACCGCCTTCGCCAAGTCGCAGCTCGGGGCCGGCACCGTGCTACCGACTGGCGGCTTGGTCTTCGTCAGCGTCAAGGACGGCGACAAGGCGGCGATCGTGCCGGCAGTGCGGCAGCTGGTCGAGGCGGGTTTCGGCATCCTCGCCACCGGCGGCACCGCCGACCACCTCGCGCGCGCCGGGCTGCCGGTCGAACGCGTGAACAAGGTCGCGCAGGGCCGGCCGCACATCGTTGACCGGATCGAAGATGGTGACGTGACCTTGATCGTCAACACCACCGAGGGCTGGCAGAGCCTGAAGGACTCGCGGCCGATCCGCCAGACCGCGGTAGCGCGGCGTATCCCATACTTCACCACCGCCCCTGCCAGCATCGAGACCGCCAAGGCGATCGCTGCCCAACATCAAGGGGGTGTCGGAACCGGTTCGCTTGAAGTCAGGCCGTTGCAATCCTATTATTCGCAGTCGCACGATTGATCCCGACAGAAGAGTGAAGTGCGAGCGGTTCCCGAAGGAGCCGCGCGGGTAGGATTTGGGGACGAAGTTTATGGCGACCGTCGAGAAGATGCCGATGCTGCAGGAGGGCTATGAGACGCTCACCGCGGATCTGAAGCGCCTGAAAGCGGAACGGCCGACCATCGTCGACGCGATCGAGGAAGCGCGC
The DNA here is from genome assembly GCF_903644135.1 of Sphingomonas bacterium. GTDB lineage: Bacteria > Pseudomonadota > Alphaproteobacteria > Sphingomonadales > Sphingomonadaceae > Sphingomonas. Next base: position 3,006 of record NZ_CAHJXA010000220.1, read on the forward strand.
GCGCACGGCGACCTGTCGGAAAACGCCGAGTATCACGCCGCCAAGGAGCGGCAGGGCCAGATCGAGGCGTCGATCTCCGATATCGAGGACAAGCTGTCGCGTGCGCAGATTATCGACCCGCGCGACCTGTCGGGCGACAAGGTGGTGTTCGGCGCGACGGTGACGTTGCTCGACGAGAACGACAAGCCCGTCACCTACCAGATCGTCGGCCAGACCGAGGCCAACGCCAAGACCGGCCGCATCTCGTACAACTCGCCGCTCGGCCGCGCGCTGATCGGCCGCCGCGTCGACGACGAGGTCGAGGTGTCGGTGCCGGCGGGCGAGCGTTACTACGTCGTGTCGAAGCTGGCGTTCGTCTGATTGCGATGAACTGGCGGGAAGCGCCGGCGACGGTTGCCATTACCGCCGCGACGGTGGTGGCGTCGCTGGCGATCCTCGCGTCGGGCGCATTGCCGACGGCGTCGCTCGGGGCGGGCGCGATCGCGGCGCGCTTTGCCGGCGCGAACCTGCCTGCCGATCTCGCCGTACAGGTGCCGGCGTGGCTGACGCCGCTCAGCTGCTCCCTAGTTCATGCCAGCATCGCGCATCTGGCACTGAACCTGGTGATGCTCGTTTATTGCGGGGCGCAGGCTGAGCGGACGCTAGGGTCGGGCGCGCTGTTGGTCCTCTACGGCGTCGGGGCCTATGCCGCGGCACTGGGCCAGTGGCTGCTCGCGCCGTTATCGGTCGTGCCGATGATCGGCGCAAGCGGAGCGATCTCCGCGGTGGTCGCGACCTATGCGCTGCTGTTCGGGCAACGGCGAGCCACCGCGATCGGGCCGATCCCAGGCGGCGTCGTCCATGTCGCGTGGCTGGCGGCGGCGTGGATCGGCATCCAGGCGCTGGTCGGGTTTGCCGGCATGGGCGTGCCGGGGGCTGGCGGGGCCGGCATCGCGGTGGGCGCGCATGTCGGCGGGTTCCTTGCCGGGCTGGCGCTTGCCCGGCCGTTACTGCTCTGGCACTATCGCCATGCCTGAGCCGGTCAGGCGGTAGCGGCGTCCGGCTCCAGCAGGCGGTGGAGGTGAACCACCACGAACTTCATCTCGGCATCGTCCACGGTACGCTGCGCCGCGCTGCGCCAGGCCTTCTCCGCCGTCTCGTAATCGGCGAAGATCCCGACCACCTCAAGATGGGCAGGATCGATGAAATCGAGGGTCTGGGGATCGCTGACGCGGCCGCCGAAGACGAGGTGGAGCTTGCTCATGCCTGTCTCCTAGCGTGCCGCGTCGATCGGGTGAAGCCTTACCCTGCAGCCTTGCCGACCGCCGCCTGTGCGGCCGCGGTGCCGGCGGTCGATGCCGCCTTGAGCAAGCCGTCGACCAGCGTCTTGACCTGGTCGCGCGCCGCGTCGCGGTTGATGCCGAGCCCGTCCAGCTCGGACTGGCCCGCCTCCCGCGCTGCTGCGACCGCCGCGGTCAGCGCGCCGCCCAGCTTCGTGCCGACCGGGGCGAGCAGGTCCCGCTCCCGGGACGAACGCGGTAGCAAGGCACCGGCGATTACGCCAAGCGCCAGCCCGCCGGCGACGAGTGCCAGCGGATTGGTCTCGACACCGCCAGCCAGCCGCTGGGCCGTTGTTACGCGCCGCGGGGAAACCTCCTGGCGCTCACCCTTGGGCTTCTTGTCGGTATCCTGCTTGTGCTCGGCCATCGATAGTCCCTTCGAACGCTATGGGTAGTTTAACTCGCGTCGGCGTCGCCGGTTGCCTTTGGCGACCGGCGGAACAGCGAGGCGACGCGGTGCCTGGCGAGGAACAGCCCCGCCAGCGCCACCGCCCCGGCA
>NZ_CAHJXA010000221.1 GCF_903644135.1 Sphingomonas bacterium
CGGCGGGAATCGTCAGCTTCGGCATGGCCGGCGCGCTGGTCGACGGGCTGGCGATTGGTGATTGGGTGATTGCCGACCGGCTGTGGGGCGCAACCGAGATCGAGTGCGACCCGGACTGGAGCGCAGCGCTGCTCGCCCGGCTGTCGGGCGCGCAGGTGGGCGGTTTCTACGCCGACGGGCGCATGATCGACACCGTGGCGGAGAAGCTAGCGCTAGGGGAACGCCACGGCGCGCTCGCGGTCGACATGGAAAGCCATGTCGCCGCCGCGGTAGCCGCCGAGCGCCACCTGCCGTTCGCGATTGTCCGCTGCGTGTCCGACGGCGCGCGCCACCTGCTACCGCACGCGATCACAGTGTCGATGCGCCCCGATGGCGGCATCGACGCGAAGGCGATGCTGCGCTCGCTGGCGGCACGGCCGGGGCAGGTCGGCGATGTCACGCGGACGGCAGCTGGATTCGCGAAGGCGATGCGCGAACTGCAGCGGGGAAGCCGGCACCTGGGGGCGAGCATGGCGCTGCCCGGCTAGGCCGCCCGCTGCGTCCGCCGGAACCCCTCCGGGTCGGCTGCCTTGATCCGCGCCAGCTCGCGCTCGACATGGGTCGAGTGCACGTCTGTCGAGGGCCGCGCGTTCGACAGGTCGATGTCCGGAGCCATCGGCCCATCGGTGCGCACCCCCTTGCGGCCGACCGCGAACATCTTGAGCGGGTGGCGGATGGCGTCGGTCGCGGCCGTGCCCTCGAACCCACAATGGACCATGCAGTCCGAGCATTTCTCGTACTTGCCGACGCCATACTGGTCCCAGTCGGTGCCCTGCATCAGCTCGGCGAAGGTCTCCACATAGCCCTCGCCAACGAGATAACACGGCTTCTGCCAGCCAAAGACGGTGCGCAGCGGCATCGACCAGGGCGTGCACTCATAGGTCTGGTTGCCGGCCAGGAAGTCCAGGAACAACGGCGAGTTGGTGAAGGTCCATGCCTTGCCGCCGTTGCCGCGCTTGAAGACGTCGCGGAAGAAGTTGCGGGTCCGCTCGCGGGTCAGGAAATGCTCCTGGTCGGCGGCGCGCTCATAGGAATAGCCGGGCGAGATGGTGATCTCGACACCCAGCCGCTCCATCTCGTCGAAGAAGCTGGCCAGCCGCGCCGGGTCCGCGCCGTCGAACACCGTGCAGTTGACCTGGACGCGGAAGCCCTTGGCCTTGGCGAGCAGGATCGCCTCGTGCGCGGCGTCATAGGTGCCGGCCTGGTCGACGGCGTGGTCGTGCATCCCCTGGTCGCCGTCGAGATGGATCGACCAGGTGAAGAACGGCGACGGCGAATATTGGTCGATCTTCTTCTTCAGCAGCAGCGCGTTGGTGCATAGGATGACGAACTTCTTGCGCGCGATATAGCCCTTTACGATCGCCGGCATGTCGCGGTGGAGCAGCGGCTCGCCGCCCGCGATCGACACCGCCGGCGCGCCGCACTCGTCGATCGCCGCCATGCACTGCTCGACGCTCAGCCGCTGGTTAAGGATGGGATCGGGATAGTCGATCTTGCCGCAACCCGGGCACGCCAGATTGCAGCGCAGCAGCGGCTCCAGCATCAGCACCAGCGGGTATTTGCCGCCCTTGATATGCTGCTTGAGGGTGTAGGCGCCGATGCGCGCGATCTGGCTAAGAGGCAGGCTCATACCCTCATATACCGCGCCGCGGCACCGATTGCATCCCCCAACCGCTGCCGGGCAATCGATCCCGGTCAGGGTGGATTCAGCCGCGGAGCCCCTATATGCGCCGCGTGATCCGGCTTCGGGAGCCCATATGCCTGCCCTTTTTCGTCGTCTCGCGGTGCTGGGACTATCGCTGTCGACGCCGCTTGCCACCGCCGCGCTGGCACAGGCGTCCGACCCGGCGCGCGCGCCGGTGCAGGCGCTCGACGATGGCCTGGTGCAGATCATGAAGGCCGGCAAGGCGGCGGGCGCGCGCGCCCGGGCGGCGACGATCGGCCCGGTGGTGGACCGCAGCTTCGACCTGCCGTTGATGACCCGGCTGGCGGTCGGGCCAGGCTGGACGGCGATTGCGCCGGCCGATCAGACGGCGCTGGTCGCCGCCTTCCGCCGCCTCACCATCGCGCAATATGCCGCCAATTTCGATGGCTGGTCGGGGGAGAGCTTTACGCTCGCGCCGCAGGTCGAGAGCCGCGGCGGCGACAAGCTGGTGCGCACCACGCTTAACCAGCCCAAGGGATCGGCCGAGGCGCTGAACTACCGGCTGCGCGACAGCGGCAAGGGCTGGCGGATCATCGACGTTTTCTATCGCAACGCGGTCAGCCAATTGGCTACGCGGCGCTCCGACTTTGCGAACATCCTGCAATCGGGCGGTGCCAAGGCGCTGGTCACGCACCTCGATGCGCTGGCGGCCAAGGGCGGTTGACGCCGTTCCCGCTGGCGCTGCTCGCGGCGGTCCCTCTTCAGGAGGGCGCGCCGTCGCATCAGGCTATCCCGTCTTCCGCCGCACCGGCCACCACCGATCCGGCCAAGCTGCCGCTCAAGGCGCGCGCGCTGACGCAGGCGTCGGCTACGGCGCTGGTCGCAGGCCACCCGCGCCATGCCAGGGGCGACCCTCTAGAGGGGATCAACCGCCGCTTCTTCCGCCTCAACGCCGGGCTCGACAAGGCGATCTTCCGGCCGGCGGCGCTCGGCTACAAGCATGTCGTCCCGCGGTTCGCGCGGTCGGGGCTGCGCAATTTCTTCAGCAACCTGACCGAGCCGATCGTCTTCCTCAACGACCTGCTGCAGCTAAAGCCTGGGCGGGCGGCGAAGACGCTGGTGCGGTTCGCGGTCAATTCGACGATCGGGCTGGCCGGGCTGGCCGACCCCGCCAAGCTGAAGCCGCTCAGGATCGTGCACCACGACAATGGCTTTGGCAGTACGCTGGGGCGCTATGGGGTCGGGCCGGGGCCATATGTCTACCTGCCATTCGCGGGGCCGACGACGCTGCGTGACCTGCTCGGCGGTCAGGCGGATCGGCTGGTGCTGCCGTTCACGGTGCAGCAGCCACCGTTCAACCGATATGAGTATCAGGTGCCCAAGGCGGTGATCACCGGCCTGGACGCTCGCGCCGAAGCGGATGACGAGTTGAAGGCGTTGTTCTCGGGTGCGGTCGACCCCTATGCGACGCTGCGGTCGGTGTTCCTGCAGAACCGTGCCGGGGAGATCGCGGCGCTGCGGGGTCGTCCGCGGATCGACGCGCCGGTGCCGGGCGACACGCTCGACCCCGCCGCGCCGGAGCTGAAGGACCCGCTCGCCGATCCCGCCCAGCCCGCACCGCATGGGGACGCGTCACCGCCGCCCAAGGCCAGCGCCGCGCCGGAACTCAGCGATCCCTTGGCCGATCCGGCCGCACCGGCCCCAGCAGCGCCGGCTCGAAGATAAGCGCACACACCAATGTCCAGGCGAGCGAGATCATCAGGATCTTGCCCATGCTGGCGGTGCCCGGATGGTGCGACAGCCACAGGCTGCCGAACGCGGTACCGGTCGCCAGCGCGCTGAACAGCACCGCCCGCGCCAGGCTCGACTGGAGCAGGTCGGTCGCGCCGCCGCGCCACGCCATCACGAAATAGATGTGGAAGGCGACGCCCACCCCGAACAGCAGCGGAAAGGCGATGATGTTGGCGAAGTTGATCGGCTGGCCGATGACGACGCAGCTGCCTAGGGTAAGAAAGATCGACAGGATCACCGGCGCGAGAGTGAACGCGACCTCGCGCAGGTTGCGCAGCACCGCGAACAGCAGCGCGCTGACCAGCAGAAAGGCGATGACGCCCGCCTGCACGAACGCGCCGGCGACCGTCCGCCCCGCCGCCTGAGTCGCGACCGGCAGGCCGGATATGGCGGGCGTGACGGCTGTGACCGCGCGGGTGAAGCGCTCCAGCACACGGTTGTCGTTGGCGTTGCCGGCGGGGAAGACCGTCAGCCGAACGCGACCGTCCGGCGCGATCCAGTCGCGCTTGAGATTGGCCGGCAGCGTGTCGCGCGCGACCGGCTGCGCCGCCAACGCATCACGTGTCGCGGCGAGCATCACCGTCAGCGGCTGCGCGAGCGTGGTGTTCATGCGCGCACGGGTGGCTGGATTGGCGACGGCAAGCCGGGCAACGACGGCGGCGAGGCGGCGCGCATCCGTCGCTCCGGGCGAGCGATCCGCTCCCGCCGCATGGCGCAGCCGGGTCGCTGTCGTAGTCAGCGCCTGGCGCAGGTCGGCATCGCTCGGCGGCGGCGCGACGTCGAAGGGGTTGAGCGTCAGATCGAGCAGGGTCGAGGCGTCCTGGACCAGCGCCAGCTTGGCCGGCTGATCCTCGGGGACGAAGCTGTCCAGCGACAAGGCCTGCCGCACCTCATGCAGCCGGCTCAATCGCTGCAACAGCACCGCCGCGCTCCCCTGGTCGGGCGCCAGCACGTCGATGGTATCCGGCGTCCGGTCCGGGTCGCGGGTCAAGTCGTTGAGCGCCGCCATCGCCGGCGCGGTCTGATTGCGCAGGTGGAAGGGGTTGAAGTCGAACCGCACCAGCGGCAGCGCGGCGATGCTGGCGATCATCGCCGCACCGAACGCCCACAGCACCGCGCGGCGATGCGTCGCCAGCCAGCGATCGACCGGGGCTGCCTGCGCGAAGCCGACCTCGCGCGCCGGCGCGCCCGGCCGCAACACCATCACCAGCGCCGGCAGCAGCGTGACGCTGAGCAGCAGCGCGACGACCATGCCGATGCCCGCGATCACCCCCAGCTCGGCGATGCCGACATAGGCGGTCGGCAGGAACGCACCGAACCCCAGGAACACC
>NZ_CAHJXA010000222.1 GCF_903644135.1 Sphingomonas bacterium
CGGCGCGCGCCTCGTCGGCATCGGGCCACAGCGCAGGGCGATAGTTGGAGTCGAACGCCACCCGGCCGCCCCGCGCCCGCACCTGGTCGGCAAGGTCGAACAGCGCGCGCCGCCCCGCCGCCGGCAGGATCGCGAGCGAGATCATCGAGAAGACCAGCAGGTCGGCACCTTCAGCAAGGGCGAGCGCGGCATCGGTGCCGGGCAGCGCGAACAGCCGCCGCGCCGCAGCCTCGCCGCGCCAATAGGTGAAGTGCCGTTCGCCGTCGGGATCGTTGGTGATGGCGTACAGGCCGGCGCGGCGGTCCGGGTCGGTAAGCACCAGCGCCGTGTCGACGCCCTCCCCTGCCCAGGCGCGGCGCAGGTCGTCGCTGAACGGATCGTCGCCGATCGCCGTCATGAACGCCACCTCGCCGCCGAGCCGCGCGAGGTGGACGGCGGTGTTGAGCGTGTCGCCGCCGAAACCCAGCCGCCAGCCGGCGGGAGCGCCGCCCGACAGCTCGATCATGCCCTCGCCCACCACCACGATCCTCTTCACGCGCTGTCGCCTCCCGCTTGCCTGACCAATCGGCACCGCTGGTAAAGCAACTCGGGCGGGATTACGATTGCGGACGTGACCAAGCCCCTCATCCTTCATCTCGACCGCCTGCTGCCGAGCGACCCGGTGCAGCGCCCGATCGCGCGCGCGCTGTACGACTCGATCGCCGCCCTGCCGATCGTCAGCCCGCACGGCCATACCGACCCGCGCTGGTTCGCGACTGACGAGCCGTGGCGCAACGCCACCGAATTGCTGCTCGCGCCCGACCATTACCTGTTCCGGATGCTCTACAGCCAGGGCGTGCCGCTGGAGGCGCTAGGGGTGCCCTCGCGCGACGGGCCGCCGGCGACCGACCCGCGCGAAGCGTGGCGCACCTTTGCCGCGCACTATCATCTGTTCCGCGGCACGCCATCGCGGCTGTGGCTCGACCATGCCTTCGCCACCGTGCTCGGCATGGACGTGCGGCTGGAGGCGGCGACCGCCGACGATTATTACGACCGCATCGGCGAGCAGCTGGCGACGCCTGCCTTCCGCCCGCGCGCGCTGTTCGACCGGTTCGGCATCGAGCTGCTCGCCACCACGGAAGGCGCGGAAGCCGACCTGTCGGCGCACCACGCGATCCGCGCGTCGGGCTGGGGCGGCCGCGTCATCACCACCTACCGCCCCGACGGCGTGATCGACGTCGAGCATGAAGGGTTCGCCCCCGCGATGGCGCGCTTCGCCGAACTGACCGGCGAGGACGTGTGGTCGTGGCGCGGCTACCTCGCCGCGCATCGCCGCCGCCGCGCCGACTTCCGCGCCGCCGGTGCCACCGCGACGGATCACGGCCATCCGTCGGCACGCACCGCCAATTTGTCGCCCACCGAGGCCGAGGCGCTGTTCTCGCGCGTCACCGGCACCGGCTGGACCGCCGCGGACGCCGACCTGTTCCGCGCGCAGATGTTGACCGAGATGGCGCGGATGAGCGTCGAGGACGGCATGGTGATGCAGCTCCACCCCGGCTCCTTCCGCAACCACAACGCCGCCCTGTTCGCCAGCCATGGCCGCGACAAGGGTGCCGACCTGCCGGTGCGGGTCGATTATGTCGCCGCGCTGAAGCCGCTGCTCGACGTGGTCGGCGGCGAGCGCGACTTCACGCTGATCCTCTTCACCCTCGACGAATCGACCTATGCCCGCGAGCTGGCACCGCTCGCCGGCCATTACCCTTGCCTCCGGCTCGGCCCCGCCTGGTGGTTCCACGACTCGCCCGAGGGGATGCGGCGGTATCGCGAGATGACGACCGAGACCGCGGGCTTCTACAACACGGTCGGCTTCAACGACGACACCCGCGCCTTTTTGTCGATCCCGGCGCGCCACGACGTTGCGCGGCGGGTCGATTGCGGCTTCCTCGCCCGTCTCGTCGCCGAGCACCGGCTGGAGGAGTGGGAGGCGGCCGAGCTGGCCGGGGAGCTTGCGGTCGGCCTCGCGCGCCGAGCCTATCGGTTGTGAGCGCACGGCTCGGCGCGGGCACCGTTGATCGGCTGAGCCCCGGCGTCGCCCGACCGGGCTATGACTGGGCGGCGCAGCGGGTCGGCATCGTCCATCTCGGCATCGGCGCGTTCCATCGCGCCCATCAGGCCGTCTATACCGACGCGGCGATGGCGGCGGGCGATCGCGACTGGGGGATCGCTGGCGTCTCGCTGCGCTCGGCGAGCGTGCGCGACGCGCTCGCGCCGCAGGACGGTCTCTACACCGTCACCCAGCGCGGCAGCGACGGCGAGAGCGCTGCGCTGATCGGCGCGATCAGGGAGCTGGTGGTCGCGCCCCAGTCCCCGAACCGCGTCGCCGAACTGCTCGCCTCGCCCAATGTCCATCTGGCGACGCTGACGGTGACGGAGAAGGCCTATCACCGCCGCGCCGACGGCACGCTTGATGTCGAGGCGGTGGCAGCGGCGGGGGGCACGCTCTACCACCACCTCGCCGACGGTCTCGCCCGTCGTCGCGCCGATAAATTGCCGGGGCTGACGCTGCTCAGCTGCGACAACCTCGCCGACAATGGCGGCGTGCTGGCGCGCGGCCTCGCCACCTGGCTGGATCGCGTCGACCCGGCGCTGCGCCGCTGGTTCGAGGTGAGATGCTCCTGCCCCGGAACGATGGTCGACCGGATCGTGCCCGCCGTCACCGACGCCGACCTGGATCGGGTTGCGGCGACGATCGGGCTGCGCGACGAAGGTGCGGTCGTCACCGAGCCATTCCGGCAATGGGTGATCGAGGACCGCTTCGCCGGCCCGCGGCCGCGCTGGGAACTGGACGGCGCGCAGCTGGTCGCCGACGTGGCCCCGTTCGAGGCGGCGAAGCTCAGGATGCTGAACGGTGCGCACTCGGCGCTCGCCTATCTCGGCCTGCTCGCCGGCCACGCCTTTGTGCATCAGGCGGTAGCCGACCCGGCGATCGGCCCGACGATCGAGCGGCTGATGCGCGACGAAGCGGCGGCGAGCCTGTCGCCGACGCCGGACCAGGACCTCGCCGCCTATGCCGACGCGCTGCTCGCCCGCTTCCGCAACGAAGGCCTGCCGCACCGCCTGGCGCAGATCGCCACCGATGGGTCGCAGAAGATCCCGCAGCGCTGGCTGGAGCCGCTGGCGATCAACGCGGCGCAGGGCCGCCGCTCGCCCGCGACCTTGCGGGCGTTGGCGGCCTGGATGATCCATGTCCGCGGCACCGGCACGCCGGTCGCCGATCCGCTGGCGCAACAGCTCGCGCAATTATGGGCGAAGGCCGGCACCGAAGGGATCGTGCCGGCCCTGTTCGGCCCCGCCGGCCTGCTGGCCTGCGCCTGGCAACCGGACCCGCAGGACGCGGCCTTGCTCACTCGCCTGCTGAACGACGGTCAAGTCCAGCTCACACCCTGACCGCTGCCATCAGTCCTCGTTCAGCCATGCCAGGGCCGCGTCTTCGTCCGTGAAGAAGCGAAGGTCCTCATGGTCGGTGATCCGGCTGACCTGCATCTTGGTCAGCGCGCTGGGTGCAAGCACGGCGAAACGCCGCGGCTTGATCGGCATCTGCGCCAGGCTGAACCGGGCCGCTGCGGCGACGTCCATCGGCTGGACGCCCGTCGCCCGCAGATCGGCCAGGTAATCGAACTCGCCGGACTTCCAGTGCGTCTCCGTCAGCACCTCCGTCCTCGCCTTGGTCAGGTCCTCGACGTCCGACAGCTTGTGCTGGCCGCGCAACGTGACCCGGACCAGGCGCGCGCCGTGATCCACGTCGAACCGGAAGGAGGGTTCGACGCCGGTCATCGTTACCCGAGAGTGCAGACAGTCAGCTGAAGCGGCCGTGGATCGGACCGCTCAAGCCTTGACCGCCTTGAGGTGAGCACTGAGATGCTTGTTCATCTCGAACATGCTCGCCGACTTCTTGCCAAAGATCTTCTCCAGCTTGGCGTCGGCGTTGATCTGGCGCCGGTCCTTGCCGTCCTGAAGGTCGTGCTTCTTGATATAGTCCCAGACCTTCTTGACCACCTCGCTGCGCGGCAGGTCGTCCTTGCCGACGATCGCGGCCAGATCGGACGAGGGCGTCACCGGCGCGGTGATGCCGCCGCGGGCACCGCCGGCAGGCTTGTCCGTCGCCTTGACCTTCTTGACCGCAGCCGCCGTCTCCTGCTCACCGCGCTTCACCGCCGATCGTGCCATTGCTCATCCTCCTGTTGCCCATCTGGCAGGCATGACCGCATTATGCGCGTGATGGGCGGCAAGGCAAGCCGCACCAGCGGTTTGGCGACGGCAATCCTCACCCGCACGATGCGCCAGACATGCGAAAGGCCGCCGAGCACCTCGCAAGGCACTCGGCGACCCTCGAACATGGTCAGCGGCCGGAGAGCTCCAGCCCGGGAGACCATGCGACCTCTGTCAGAGGCGCATCCCCCGAACGAACTGAACCGACCCCCTTGCTGAACCATGAGACATCGGATCACCTCCTTTCGCTTGTTGATAGCCAAGTGCCCATCTCTGGACCGCCCGAATGTGATTCATGCGGCGCTGCAATGCAAGGCCTGTCTTACCCATCGTCAACGCACATTCGTCGCTTTCAGCGGCAGTCTTCGATGACCCGCTCGATCTCCGCCCAGGCCGGGATCACCAGCGCCTGTCCCGCCTGCTCCACCACGAACCGGCCGCGGCTGAACCCCATGGCATCGAGCAGCGGATCGGTCGGCGCGAGCGCGGCGGCGATATAGGCCGGCGCGCCGCCGGTCGGCTGCACCGCGACCGCACGCGTCAGGCTGGTGGTCCGCA
>NZ_CAHJXA010000223.1 GCF_903644135.1 Sphingomonas bacterium
CGCGACGCCGCAGCGCACCGCCGACGCGGCGGCCAGTGCGGGCGACGACAAGCCGGACGGCGAGGAGGCACCCGCGCGCAAGCCGGCGGTCAAGCCGGTGCGGATCATCTTCGAGGGCATCCGCGAACGGGCGACCACCCTGCCGCTGGGGATGAGCGCCGACACGCCGGTGATCAGGCCCGACGGTAAGACCCTGGTGTTCCGCTCGCGCCAGGGCGAGCGCGACACGCTCTACAGCTACACGCTCGACGAGCTGGCGCACGAGCCGCCTGCGCCGCACGAGCTGGCCGCCAGCACCAAGGCGAAGGCCGATTACGCCTTCACGCCGGACTCCAAGTCGGTGTTCTATCGCGAGGGCGGCAAGATCAACTCGTCGCCGGTTGAAAGCCCCAAGGCCAAGCCGCTGGCGGTCTCGGCCGAGCTGGACGTCGCCTTCGATGCCGAGAAGATGGTGGTGTTCGACGAGGCGTGGAACACGCTCAACCGCCGCTTCTTCGATCCCAAGTTCAACGGCAAGGACTGGGCGGCACTGCGCGCCCGCTTCCGCCCGCAGGCGGAGGGGGCGCGAACCGGCGACGAGCTGCGCCGCATCATCAACCTGATGATCGGCGAGCTTGACGCCTCGCATTCGGGTATCGGCAAGGCTCCCGACGAGGCGGAGGCCGCGGCGCGCGCGCATGTCGGCGACCTTGGCCTGCGCTTTGACCGGACGGCGTACGAGGCCGGCCGCGGGCTGGTGATCCGTGAGGTGGTGACGCTGGGGCCGGCGAACATCGCCGGCGTCCATGTCGGCGACCGCCTGCTGGCGGTGGACAGCACCGCGATCGGCCCGCACGACAATCTCGACCATGCGCTGCTCGGCAAGGTCGGCCGCCGCACCGTGCTGCGCATCGAGGCCGGCGGCGGACCGGCGCGCGACGTCGTCGTGCGGCCGGTGACCACGCAAGTCGCCGCCGGGCTGCTCTACCGCCAATGGGTCAACGACCGCCGCGCCTATGTCGAGAAGGTCTCGGGCGGGCGGATCGGCTATGTCCATATCGCCGACATGAGCGACGCCTCGCTGGCGCAGCTCTATATCGACCTCGATGCGCAGAACCAGAACCGCCAAGGCGTCGTCATCGACGTGCGCAACAACAATGGCGGTTACATCAACGGCTATGCGCTCGATGTCTTCACCCGCAAGAACTACCTGACGATGACGACGCGCGACCTGTTCCCGGTGCCGAGCCGCTCGGCGCTGGGCCAGCGCGCGCTCGGTTTGCCGACGGCGCTGGTCACCAACGAAAGCTCGCTGTCTGACGCGGAGGACTTCACCGAAGGCTATCGGACGCTGGGGCTCGGCAAGGTGGTGGGGCAGCCGACCGCCGGCTGGATCATCTATACCGGCTCGCAGCCGTTGATCGACGGTTCGGCGGTGCGGGTACCGGGCACGCGGGTCGAGGATAATCGCGGCCAGACCATGGAGGGCCACCCCCGCCCGGTCGACCTCACCGTCGAGCGGCCGCTGGGCGAGACCGAGACCAGCCGCGACGCCCAATTGGAGGCGGCGGTGAAGCTGCTGGTCGGGACGTGACCGGCACAGCCTAGGCGAGGAGCGCCGCCGCTCCCTCGACCGGGACGCACGCTCCCGACATGTAGGACGCCGCATCCGAGGCGAGGAACACGGCGACGGACGCGATCTCGCCGGGTTCGGCGTACCGCTTAAGGGGCAGGCGCAGCGTCGCACCGCTGCGCAACACCTCCTCGCTCTCGACCAGGCCCAGAGCGGCGAAGTCGTGCCCGACCTGCCGGGCCATGTTGGTCTCGGTCAGGCCCGGCAGGACCGCGTTGCTCCGTACATTGTGGCCCAGCGCCGCCGCCTCGATCGCCGCGTTGCGTGTGAAATGTGCGAGCGCCGCCTTTGACGCGCTGTAGATCGACAGGCCGGGGGTCTGCATGATCGCCGCGGCCGACGCGATGTTGACGATCACGCCGCCGCGGCCGCTCGCCCCGCCGGGCCGCATTGTCCGGAACGCGTGCTTGGTGCCGAGCATCGGGCCGAGGATGTTGACGTCGAAGATGCGGCGGTAATCGGCCGGCTCGATCTCGCTGATCAGCGCCACCGTCTCGACGCCGGCATTGTTGACCAGGATGTCGAGCCGGCCGAACCGGCGCTCCACCTCGGCCATCGCCGCCGCCCATTCGGCGTCGTCGGTGACGTCGTGGCGCAGGAACGCCGCCTTGTCTCCCAGCGCCTGCGCGGCCTCTCGCCCCTCCGGCTCCAGCCGGTCGGTCAGCATCACCGACGCGCCCGCCGCCGCCATCGCGGTCGCGATCGCCTGGCCGATCCCGCGCGCGGCACCGGTTACCATGGCGACCTTGCCGCTTAGATCACTAGCCACCCCACTCTCCCGACCACGTATCGCGTTGATACAGCGGCGGTTTATGACGCATCGCGCGGTTGGGCAAGCGTCGGCCCAGCCATGCTCGCCGGCCTAGAAGTGGAAACTCAGGTCGACGCCCGCGGTCAGCGGCTGGTTGGTGACGATCCGGTTGAACGAGGCGGCCGGCAGCGTCTCCTGGAACAGGCTCTCCAGCTGGGCGTGCTTGTTCGTGACGTTGTTGACGAACAGCGCCGCGCTCCACCCCTTCTCCGACCTGAGGCCGACGCGCAGGTTGGTGAGATCGTAATCGGGCAGCAGGATGTAGCGGCCGTTGAGCGAGTAGCCGTAGGGGAAGGCTAGCGAGAAGCGGCGGCCGGTATAGCCGTTCTCGGCGCTGGCGGTGAGGGTCAGGCCGCTCCCGACCTCGCGCGAATAGCTGAGGATGGCGTTGGCGGTGACCGGCGCGACGTCCGACAGCCGGTCCTTGGGTTCGATCTGCCAATGCGGACCGGAGTCGACGCGGGCATGGGTGTAGCTTGCCGACAACCGCAGCTCGAAGCCGCCGCCCAGGATGCCGCGCGTCTCGATCTCGCCGCCATAGATCTTGGCGCCGTTGCCGTTGATGTTGAGCTGCCAGTCGCCCGGCAGCGCGAGCAGCTGGATATTGTCCCAATCCTCGTAATAGGCGCTGCCGTTGATCGTCAGGCGGCGATTGAACAGCCGCAGCTTCTGGCCGATCTCATAGCTCCATACGGAGTCGGCGTCGTAGCTGGTCGGCCATTTGTTGCCGGTGAAGTTGTACGGCGCATAGACCGCGCTCCAATACGGCCCCGTCACCGGATATTGCGCGTTGCCGCCACCCGGCCTGAACCCGCGCGAGGCGGTCGCGTAGAGCGTGTAGTCGCTGGTCGGCGTGTACGACAGGTTGAACTTGGGGCTGACGCCATGCTCATCGTGGGTAATCAGCCCCGACAGCGACGGCGTCGCCGCGCCTAGTCCCGATCCCCAGCCGGTGATCGACGAGGTGAAGTGGTAGTCGAACTTGTAGTAGCGTGCGCCGGCGGTGAACTTCAGCGTCGGCGTGATCGCGAACGTGCCTTCGGCGAAGGCGGCATACTGCTTCAGATGGGTCGGCGAATAGGCGAGGAACCAGCTGGTCGTGGTCGCATGGTCGAAGGTGCCGAGGTCGAGATAGGCGGAGGGGTTTGACGTGCGGCCGTCGAAATTCCAGGTCATGTGATAGTCGCTGTAGAACAGCCCGGCGACCCAGTTCAGCCGGTGATTGCCCTTGGACGCGATGCGCAGCTCCTGGCTGAACTGGCGCGACGGGTCGTTCTCGGTGCCATAGACGACGCCGCTGCCATTGGGGCCGTAATAGCCTGGGTTCGGCAGGCCGTTGTTCGAGTTATACGTCGCGCCGGTGTTGGGATTGTTGAAGTCCTCGCTGCCGTCCTCGACCTGGGTCGAGCGGCGGTTCCAATAGGCGCTGCTCGACGTGATCTCGAAATTGTCGAAGGCATAGTTGACGGTCAGGCCGAAGATGACGATCCGGTCGGTCAGCGGCTCGGCGATGTCGAACGGCTGGTAGTGCGCGGGCGTGCCGGGGTCGCTGTCATAGGCGCTGACGCCGTCCTGGGTGCTGCGCTGATAGAGCACCATCGGTGTGATCGACAGCGCGTCGGTGGGCTTCCACAACAGGCTCGCGCGGAAGCCATAGGTCTGCGACGCGTTCGAGCCGCGATAGCGCTTGATCACCGACGCCCCGGCGACGTTGCCACGCGTCGAGCCGTCGACGCTGGGCAGCGGATAGCTGTTGCCCGCGCCCGCGACGATTCGGTCGATCCAGCCGCTGGTGCTGTTCTCGGATCCGACGATCCGCAGCGCCAGCTTGTCCTCGACCAGCGGCAGGTTGAGCATCGCGTTCTCGGCATGGTTGAAGCCGCCGCCTTCCGTTCCCGACAGCGTCGCCTGGGCGCTGGTCGACACGCGTGTCGTGTCGGGCTGGTTGGCGATCAGCCGCACCGTGCCGCCCATCGAGCCCGAGCCGTAGAGCGTACCCTGCGGGCCGCGCAGGATCTCGACGCGGTTGAGGTCGTAGAGCGACGGGTCGATCACCACCTTGCCGTTCTGCGCCGCCGACGGCGCGGTCAGCGGGATGTCGTCGAGGTAGAAGCCAACCGTCGGCGAGTTGCCGCCGCTGGACGTCATGCCGCGCAACTCGATCTCGGTCTGGGTGGGGCCTTCGCTCTTCAGCGACACGCCGGGGGCGGACTGCGCCAGGCTGGCGAAATTGGCGACGCCGCGCGCCTGGAGGTCGGCACCGCCGACCGCGGTGATGCTGACGGGCGTCGACTGAACGGTGCCGGCGCGGCGCTGGGCGGTGACGACGACCTCGGTCGCCTGGTTGGCGAGCGGTGCGGCGGCCTGCGCGGCGGCGGTGTC
>NZ_CAHJXA010000224.1 GCF_903644135.1 Sphingomonas bacterium
GCCCGGGCTCGCCTCGACGACACGGCCGATCGAGGGCGTGTCGACGCCGATGACGAGCGCCTGCCCCGCCCGGTATTCGAGCTGGTCGCCGCCGAACATCGCCCATTTCGCGCCCTGCGCGACGACGCAGACCGAGGGCTGCTGGACCAGGTGGACGGGCGGCTTGGGATGATCCGACCGCATGATGATCATGCCGTCGATCGCGGTGGTGATCGGGCTCTGGTCCGGACAGATGTGCGTCCAGCGGAGCAGCGCTTGCGCCAGCTCGGTCACGTCGGAGGGCGACATCCTGTCCATGGCACCTCTTAGCCATAAAAGCAGGATCGGGCAAGAACGCGACAGATATCGATCTGACATATAGTGGATGCGCGCCCTATCTCGGCCAGGAACGGACAAGAGCTGTCCGGCAGAGAAGGATCATCGCATGACCGACAAGATCGCCATCGTCACCGGCGGGAGCCGCGGGATCGGCCGCGACACCGTGCTGCGCCTCGCCGCGCGTGGCGAGACCTGCATCCTTACCTTTAACGCGAACCAGGCAGAGGCGGACAAGGTCGTCGCCCTTGCGCAGGAGGCGGGCGGCCGGGCGGCGGCGCTGCAGCTGGACGTCGGCGATGCCGCCTCGTTCGACGGCTTTGTCGACCGCGTGCGCGAGACGCTCGCAGCCTGGGGTGCGGAGCGGTTCGACCACCTCGTCAACAATGCCGGCACCTCGTCGAACAAGACGCTGGAGACGATCACCGCGGACGAGATGGACGCGCTCTACGCGGTCCACTTCAAGGGGCCGCTGTTCCTGACCCAGAAGCTGCTGCCGCTGATGAACGATGGCGGACGGATCGTGAACCTGTCGTCGGGGCTGGCGCGGTTCGCGATGGCGGGCCGGATCGGCTACGGCCCGATCAAGGCGGCGGTGGAGGCTCTGAGCCGCAATATGGCGTTCGAGCTGGGCCCGCGCGGCATCACCGTCAACATCGTCGCACCCGGCGCGATCGCCACCGACTTCAGCGGCGGCATCGTCCGCGACAACCCGGAGGTCGCGAAGGCGGTCGCCGCCGCCGCAGCGCTGGGCCGCGTCGGCCTGCCCGAGGATGTCGGGCCGGTGATCGCGGGCCTGCTCTCCGACGAGTTCGGCTGGGTCAACGCCCAGCGGATCGAGGTGTCCGGCGGCGCGCATATCTAGCGCCGTCGACCGCCTGGTCAGCCGGTCGCGCGATCCGACAGCTTGCGCAGCGCACGGGACAGTTCCTCGATCGAATAGGGTTTCTGCAATAGCTCGAACCCGTGCGTGCCGCCTTCCGCCAGGACGCTGCTATAGCCGCTGGCCAGGATCACCGGCAGGTTGGGGTGACGCCGCCTGATCTCCTGCCCCAGTTCGACGCCGCTCATCCCCGGCATGACCACGTCGGAGAACACCACGTCGAACCCCGCATCGTCGGCATCGAGCTTGTCGAGCGCGGTGTGGCCATCGCCGGCCAGCACCGCGTTGTAGCCAAGCTCGCTGAGCGCCTGAATGGCGAAGTTTCCGACCTGCGCGTTGTCTTCCACCACCAGGATGCAAGCGCCTTCGCCGATCGTGTGCCCGGCATCGGCGGTGGCAGCGACGGTGTCGTCGCCGACCTCGGCGGCGGCGGGCAGATAGAGGGTGAACTCCACCCCGCCGGCGTCCCGATTGTCGACCAGCACGTCGCCGCCGGATTGTTTGGCGAAGCCGAACACCTGGCTGAGCCCGAGGCCGGTGCCCTGGCCGACTTCCTTGGTGGTGAAGAACGGCTCGAAGATCTTGTCGAGCGCGTCGGGCGCGATGCCGGTGCCGGTGTCGGCGACCGCGACGGTGACGAACTCGCCCTGCGTCGCCGGGTGCGAGCGCACCGCGGGGGTCTCGCCGGCGGTGCCGACCGTGAAGGTCAGCCGGCCTTCGCCGTTCATGGCATCGCGCGCATTGGCCGCCATGTTGACCAGCGCCGTCTCGAACTGGCTGCGGTCCGCGTGGATGGTGCAGGGGCGGCTCGGCAGATCGACCTGCACGAAGATGCGCGAGCCGACCAGCGTGTGGATCATCTGCTGCACCGAGCCGACCGCATCGCCCGCGTCGAACGTCTCCGGCTTCAGCGTCTGCCGGCGGGAGAAGGCGAGCAGCTGGCTGGTCAGCCGCGTCGCCCGGTCGGCGGTGTCGGCGATCGCGCCGATGTAGCGCTCGCGCCGTTCGGGCGAGACGTCGGGACGCCGCAGCAGCTCCACCGAGCCGCGAATGACGGTCAGCAGGTTGTTGAAATCATGGGCGAGCCCGCCGGTCAGCTGTCCCACCGCCTCCATCTTCTGCGACTGGCGCAGCGCATCCTCCGCCGTCATCAGCTGGGCGGTGCGGTCGGTGACCTGCTGCTCCAGCGAGGCGGCGAGATCGGCCAGCTCCTTCTCCGCCCGCCGGCGCTCGGTGGCGACGCGGGTGCGCTCGGCGACATCGCGGACGAACTCCAGGTCCTCCTCCGGCCAGGCGCGGGCCCTGCCGTGGTTGAGGTACAGCAGCGCCACGAGATCGCCCTGTTCGGTCAGCGGCATGTTGATGAAGGAGCGCGCGTTGATCGCCTCCAGGGACGCCGCCGTCGCGGCGGTGCGCGGGTCCAGGCGGCAGTCCTCGACGATCGCCGCGTCGCCGCGCTTCAGATCGTCGATGTACGAGCCATAATCGCGGAAGTTGAGCAGGCCGGCGAGCGTCGTGACGCCGGGCGCGTTCCAGTCGCGCTCGATCGTGATCGTCTCGGTGCGGGTATCGACCAGGCCGTAACCGGCGCGGTCGACCTCCAGCGTCCGGCCGATCGCCTCCGCGGCGACGTAGGAGATGTCCGCCGTCGCATCCAGGTCGCGGAGCCGGTCGGTCAGGTCGGCGAGCGCCAGCCGACGGCGCTGGGCACGCTTGACGGCGGTGATGTCGAGCGACACGCCCGCCAGTCGCAGCGGCTTGCCGTCCGCGTCGCAGAACGACTGGCCGCGGGTCGCCAGCCAGCGAATATCGCCATTTGGCTGGTTGATCCGATATTCGACCTCGTAGTCGCCGCCGTTCGCCACCGTCTGCTCGAACGCGGCGACCGTGGCATCGCGGTCCTCGTCCAGGATGGCGGCGATCCGGTCGTCATAGCTGAACGGCGTTTCGGGGCTCACCCCGAACAGGGCCTTGCATTGGTCGGAGGAGGTGAGGTTCAACCCCGCCAGTTCCAGGCTCCAGGTGCCGAAGCGACCGGCCTTGAGCGCGAAATCCAGCTCGCGCTCGCGCTCCTGCTGCAGGCGCAGCCGGCCGGTCAGCTCCGCCATCAGCGCAGCGTTGCTCTTCTCCAGCCCGGTCAGCCGCTCGCGCTCGATCGTCACATCGACCTGGCTGGCGAAGAAATAGGCGAGATTATGGTCGGCGTCGTAGACCGGCGCCATCAGCAGCCGGTTCCAGAACGGCTCGCCATCGTGGCGATAGTTGCGGATGTCGATCTCCAGCGCCTCGACCCGATCGACGGCGGCCCGGATCGCGCGCACCGTGGCGGGATCGGTATCGGCACCCTGGAGGAAGCGGCAGTTGCGCCCGACGATCTGCTCGCGCGGATAGCCCGACAGCCGGCAGAACGCATCGTTGGCGAACACGACGGGATTGTCGGGCAGGCGCGGATTGGTGATGATCATCGGCATCCGCGTGGCGTGGACTGCCGCGACGAACGGGTCGGTATGGCGGTCCAGCCCGGCGATCTCCAGCGCGATCCGCTGCTCGTCGATCCGGCTTTGCTCAGAGCGCTCCGCCTGTTCCCGTTCCGTCACGTCCGTCGTCTCCGTCAGATCGGCTGCGCGTCCGCCCGGCGCAGTCGCTCGATAGCAGCCTTAGCCGTTATGGGGGCGCAGGTGAACGCCGGCCATACCGAACGCGGTACGGCCGGCCCAGCACTGATCGATCAGCGACGTCCCGGATCGCTGCGATCAACCTGACATCGCGCTCAGGTTCTAGGCGACCTTCCCGATCTTGCGATGGAGGTAATTGTCGTCGAACCCGGCGATCTTGCCCAGGGCGATGATGTCGAGGATGCGAAGCGTCCTGGCTCCGAGCTCCATGATGCCTTGCTGGCGTAGCTCCCGTAATACGCGGTTGACGTGGACCGACGTCAACCCGAGCGCGTCGCCCAGCACCACCTGCGTCAGTGGCAACTCGCAGCTGTGGTCGGTCGTCAGGCCGACGTTGCGCATCCGTGCGTAGAGTTCGAGCATCAGGTGGGCCACGCGTTCCAATGCGTTGCGCCGACCCATGCTGACGATCCAGGCGCGCAGCACGCCCTCGTCGATCAACTGCGCCCGCCAGAACGCCCGGGTCAGCGCGGGCGTCGAGATGACCAGCGCCTCGACATCCCGGCGCGGAACGGTGACGATCAGGCAGGGCGTGAGCGTGCCGATGCTGTGGTCCATCTCCTCCAGCTCGCCGGCGTGGACGTCGCAAAAGTCGCCCGGCATCAGGAAGGCCATGATCTGGCGATTGCCGTCAGGCAGCACCTTGTAGCGGCACGCCCACCCTTCGAGGATGACGAACAGCACGCTTGGCTTGTCGCCCTCCCGGATCAGGTCGCGATGCGCGGCGATCTTGCGCGGCGGGTCGCTCGCCTCCACCAGGCGGCGCACATCGCCATCGGCCAACAGGCCATAGGCCTTGATCTTCCTGACAAAGGCGTTGGCTGGTGTAACCACATGATCTCCCCCGGTCATAGCCTAGGGTCAGGACTCATTGGTTATAGCCAGAAGATGACGGTGGCAGCGAGGGCGACGGCAGAAAAGAAGACGGTTG
>NZ_CAHJXA010000225.1 GCF_903644135.1 Sphingomonas bacterium
GTGGTCCGTGCGGTAGGCGGCCAGCGTCTCATCCCAGCCCGCGACGAGGGCGCGCCCCCGATCCCGGCAGCGGCCGTCGGGCGTCGTCGCGACCGCCCCCGACGGATCGATCCGTATCGCCAACGCGTCGGCGGCGCGGCTGCTCGGCAGCGATGCGGCGGGACCGGTCGGCCGCTACCTGCGCGATGTCGCTCCGGAACTGGCGACGCTGATCGACGACGATGCGCGCGAGGCGGTGGTGCAGGTCGGCCATGGTGAGCGGACGCTGGCGGTGCGGATCGCCCGCACCGATGCCGGGCCCATTCTCACCTTCGACGACATCACCCAGCAGGTGCTCGACCAGCGCCGCGCCGCCTGGGCCGACGTCGCGCGGCGCATCGCGCATGAGATCAAGAATCCGCTGACACCGATCCAGCTCGCCGCCGAGCGGCTCCAGCGTCGCTATGGCGGCATCGTCGAGGCGGGCGACACCACTTTCGCCCGGCTGACCGAGACGATCGTGCGCCAGGTCGGCGACCTGCGCCGCATGGTCGACGAATTCTCCTCCTTTGCGCGGATGCCCAAGCCGGTGTTCCGCGAGGAGGCGCTGGTCGACACCGCCCGCCAGTCACTGTTCCTGCACGAGGTGGCGCATCCCGGCGTCCGTTTCGAGCTGATCCATGACGAGCCCGGCCCGACCCTGGTCTGCGACCGTCGCCAGATCGGGCAGGCGCTGACCAACATCGTCAAGAACGCGGTCGAGGCGATCGAGGCGAAGGGCATGGGCGAGGGCATTGTGGCGATGACGCTCGGCCAGCAGGGCCAGCGCTTCGTCACCGTCGAGGTCGCCGACAGCGGCATCGGCCTGCCGGCGGAGCGCGAGCGGATCGTCGAGCCTTACATGACCACGCGCGCTCGCGGCACCGGCCTGGGGCTCGCCATCGTCAAGAAGATCGTCGAGGAACACCTTGGAACCATGATGTTTTCCGATCGTGTCGGCGGTGGCAGCGTGGTAACGATGACGTTCGACGCGGCGGCCCTGGCGGCGGGGGATTACCTGCCGGCCGAGGAGAAGCGCGCGGAGCAGGGGGCAGAGCAGGGGGCGCTATCCGAGCCGGCCGGGGAACGCCGGCTTGCCACTACCACTCTCACCCGGACCTGACCGATGGCGCTCGATATTCTTGTGGTCGACGACGAACTCGACATTCGCGACCTGGTCGCCGGCGTGCTGGAGGATGAAGGATACGGCACCCGCACCGCCGCCGACAGCGATGCCGCGCTGGAGGCGATCGCGACGCGGCGTCCTTCGCTGGTGCTGCTCGACGTCTGGCTGCACGGCTCGCGGCTCGACGGGCTGGAGCTGCTGGACGAGATCAAGCGGCGCGACCCGACGCTGCCGGTGCTTGTCATTTCCGGTCACGGCAACCTCGACACCGCCGTCGCCGCCATCCGCCGCGGGGCGGCCGACTTCATCGAAAAGCCGTTCGAGGCCGAGCGGCTGCTGCTGCTCGTCGCCCGCGCCACCGAGACCGAGCGGCTGAAGCGTGAGGTCGCCAGCCTGCGCGCCTCGTCCGGACGCGACGGCGACCTGACCGGCAGCTCGGGCGCGATCAACGCCGTCCGCGCAACGCTGAAGCGGGTCGCCGGCACTGGCAGCCGGGTGCTGATCATGGGCGCGGCCGGCGTCGGCAAGGAGGTGGCGGCGCGGCTGCTCCACGGCTGGAGCCAACGCGCCGATGCCGCGTTCGTGATCGTCAGCGCGGCGCTGATGAGCCCGGAGCGGATGGAGGAGGAGCTGTTCGGGGTGGAGCAGGGGGGTGACCTCGTCCGCCCGGGGCTGCTGGAGCAGGCGCATGGCGGTACGTTGTTCCTCGACGAGATCGCCGACATGCCGATCACCACCCAGGCGCGCATCCTGCGCGTGCTGACCGACCAGAGCTTCACCCGCGTCGGCGGCACTCGCGTCGTCAAGGTCGACGTTCGCGTCGTCTCTGCGACCTCGCGCGACCTGACCCACGAGATCGCCGAGAGTCGCTTTCGCGAGGACCTGTATTACCGCCTCAACGTCGTCCCGGTGATGATCCCGTCGCTCGCCGAGCGGCGCGAAGACATCCCGGCCTTGGTCGAGCATTTCGCCGCGCATTATGCGGCCGAACGCCGAGTGCGCACGCCGCAGGTCGCGGTCGACGCCATGGCGGCGCTGCAATCCTATGACTGGCCCGGCAACGTCCGCCAGCTGCGCAACGTTGTCGAGCGGACGATCATCCTCGCGCCTGGCGACCGGGTCGGGCGCATCGACATCGACCTGTTGCCGGCCGAGGTGCTGGGCGATCCGGGTGAGCTGGGCAATGGCGGCGGGGCGATCATGGGGGCGCCGCTGCGCGAAGCGCGCGAGACGTTCGAGCGCGAGTATCTGCGCGTCCAGATTCGCCGGTTTTCTGGTAATATCAGCCGCACGGCGACCTTTATCGGCATGGAGCGATCGGCCCTGCACCGCAAATTGAAGCTGCTGGGGATCACCGAAACGCGCGACGAATGACGCTTGCCGGCTGGACGGGGGCCTTGCCGCTGCTTACTTGAAGGGTGGCGGCTCGATCGGGCCGTCATCCGACGCCGGGAAACGGCGCACCAGCGGGCGATCTTCCCGCCAATAAGGAGGCCTGTCATGGCCGAAAAACCAGGCTCGCTTCAGGACCTGTTCCTCAATGCGCTGCGGCGCTCCAAGACCCCGGTCACGATGTTCCTGGTCAAGGGCGTCAAGCTCCAGGGGATCGTTACCTGGTTCGATAATTTCTCGGTCCTGCTGCGCCGCGACGGGCAGTCGCAGCTGATCTACAAGCACGCGATCTCGACCATCATGCCGGCGGGCGGCATCGACGTCGCCAGCTTGATCGAGCAGGTCGGCGACAGCGGCAAGAAGCAGCTGCAGGACATCTTCCTGACCGCCGTGCGCAAGTCCGGCGACAGCGTGACGATGTTCCTAATCAACGGCGTCATGCTGCAGGGGGCGATCGCCGGGTTCGACCTGTTCTGCATGTTGCTGCAGCGCGACAACGCCGTGCAGCTGGTCTACAAGCACGCGGTGTCGACCGTGCAGCCGGCGCACGCGCTCAACCTCGCCGAGGAGACGGCGCAGTCGGCGGACGATTGACCGACGCCGTCACCAGCGCCGGGTTCGACCGCGACCGCGACGAGTTCGCGCGTGGGGCGAGGGCGGTCGTCGTGCTGCCCGACCAGGGCGGCAGCAACCGCGACGTCGATGCGCGCCTGGACGAGACCGCCGGGCTTGCCGCGGCGATCGGCGTGGAGGTGGTCGCGCGCGTCGCGTTGCGGGTGAGGGCACCCAAACCGGCGACGCTGATCGGCAGCGGCCAGGTCGAGCAACTGGCCGACACCGTGCGGCTGGAGGAGGCGGGGCTGGTGGTGGTCGACGCCGCCCTGACGCCGGTGCAGCAGCGCAACCTGGAAACGGCTCTGGCCGCCAAGGTAATCGATCGCACCGGGTTGATCCTGGAGATCTTCGGCGAGCGTGCCGCGACCGCGGAGGGGCGGCTGCAGGTCGAACTGGCGCATCTCGACTATCAGGCCGGGCGGCTGGTGAGGAGCTGGACCCACCTCGAACGCCAGCGCGGCGGCTTCGGCTTCCTTGGCGGTCCCGGCGAGACGCAGATCGAGGCCGACCGGCGGCTGATCCGCGACCGGATGGCGCGGCTGCGGCGCGAGCTCGAGCAGGTCCGCCGTACCCGCGGGCTGCACCGCGACCGCCGCCAGCGCGCACCCTGGCCGGTGATCGCGCTGGTCGGCTATACCAATGCCGGAAAGTCGACGCTGTTCAACCGGCTGACCGGCGCCGACGTCATGGCGGAAGATCTGCTGTTCGCCACCCTCGACCCGACCTTGCGGCAGATCGCGCTGCCGGGGCTCGACAAGGCGATCCTGTCGGACACGGTTGGCTTCGTATCCGAACTGCCGACCCAGCTGGTCGCGGCGTTCCAGGCGACGCTGGAGGAAGTGGTGGCCGCCGACCTGCTGATCCACGTCCGCGACATCGCCCATCCCGACAGCGAGGCGCAGCGCGCCGATGTCGAGACGGTGCTGGAGGAGATCGGCGTCGTCCCGGAGATGCCGCGGATCGAGGCGTGGAACAAGCTCGACCTCGTCGACGTCGAGCGCCGCGACGAAGTGTTCGACGAAGCAGCGGCCCGCGCCGACGTGATGCCGATCTCGGCACTCGACGGCGAGGGGGTTGCCGCGCTGATCGCAACGGTCGCCAAGCGGCTGACCAGCGGCCATCGTCGTTACACGATCACGCTCACCGCCGCCGATGGAGCCGGCGCGGCATGGCTGCATGCGCATGGCGAAGTGCTGAGCCAGGCGAGCGACGGCGTGGAGACCGTCTATGAGGTCCGGCTGGCACCGATGGATCACCAGCGGTTCGGGCAGCGCGATCAGGGTTAATCGCGCTTAACCTGTTGCCAGAGCGCTTCCTTGGCTGCGAGGTCGAGGTTGGCGAAGCGGTCGCCGGCCAGCGCCTCCATGGCGGCGAAGCGGCGTTCGAACTTGGCATTGCCGCGGCGCAGTGCGGCTTCGGGGTCAATGCCGAGATGGCGCACATAGTTGACGACCGAGAACAACAGGTCGCCGACCTCTTCCTCGACATCGGCCGAAGCGGCGGCCGCGACCTCGTCCAGCTCCTCGACGATCTTCGCGCGCGGGCCCTCGGCGTCGGGCCAGTCGAAGCCGGTGCGCGCGGCCCGCTTCTGCAGCTTCGCCGCGCGCAGCAAGGCCGGCAGGCCGGCGGCGACG
>NZ_CAHJXA010000226.1 GCF_903644135.1 Sphingomonas bacterium
CCGATCTGCTTGAGCATGCCGACGCGGCCGAACGACTGCGACCACCGACGGGCGAGGGACTGCGAGGATGACCGAAGAGGAAAAGCTGTCCGAGCTGGAGCTGACGATGACCGTCCTGTGGAACTCGATCCGGCGCTGGATGAACCAGCGCAACAATTCGAGCGCCGCCAACGGCCTGTCCGACCTCGACGTGTTCCTGCTCCACCTCCTGGTCTACAGGAACCGTCAGCTACGCGGCGTCGACCTCGCCTTTGCGCTGTCGATCGACGACATGCATCTGGTAATGTATTCGTTGAAGAAGCTGACCAAGCTCGGCTTCACGTCCAGCTCGAAAATCGGCAAGGAGGTGTTCTACTGCAGCACCGACAAGGGCAATAGCCATTATGCCGAGTTCCTCAAGGACCGGCGGAGATACCTTGAGCCGTCGCTGACATCCGGCGTCAGCGGCGCTCTCGACTATGAAGCGTTGAATACCTCGCTGAGAGCGCTGTCAGGCGTTTACGAGCAGGCGGCGCGTTCGGCGGCCTCCGCAAAGGGATGAGGACGACTTCAACCTCTTGTCCGTCGGACTCGACCGAATACACATCCTGTTGCCAGAACGAGTGGTGTTCAATCGTTGGTACCGAACTAGATCGGCAAGGCGGTCGTGTACTTGGTGGTAGAAAGCACAAAGTGAGAAGAGCCACCAGCGACGGACGGATGCCCTAACAGGGTGTTCATCAGCAAGCTATTGTAACTCTCGATGTCGGCGACGACGATACGGAGAAGATAGTCCCATTCTCCGGACATCGAGAAGCATTCGATCACCTCAGGCATGTCCGCGACAAAGAGCTCGAACGCTTGCCGGGCGTCGCCTGCGTGGCTTCTCATCCGGATGTTGCACATGACGTTCACGCCGCGACCGATCAACGCCGGGTCGACCAGCCGCACGGTTCGTCCGAGCACGCCGCGGGCTTCCAGAGCCTTGATCCTCCGCCAGCACGAGGCCGCAGAGGTGCCGGCTCGCTCCGCCAGCTCGGCATGGCTGAGAGTCGCATCCTCCTGGACCAACGCGAGGATGCGCAGGTCGACGGGATCGAAGTGAACGCTTTGTTTCACCGATACCTGCCCAATCGAGAAAGCATTCCAAAAGCCTGGCTAAGGGCATTCGATGAGGAAGGCAATTGCGGCACCGCTATGCGATAAGGGCTTATGGCAGACATCAGCTTGGAGCGCCCTGCTGGCGCCGCTCACGATTGGGTCATCCCGCAGGGCTGGGCCGGCTACACGCCTGAGGAACATGCCACCTGGGACAAGCTGTTCGCGCGTCAGGCGAAGCTGCTCCCTGGTCGTGTGACGCCGGAATTCATCGACGGGCTCGACGTGCTGCGGCTCTCAAAGCCGGGCATCCCCGATTTCGAGGAACTGTCCGACCGCCTGATGAAAGCCACTGGGTGGCAGGTCGTCGCGGTTCCAGGGCTGGTGCCGGATGACGTGTTCTTCGACCACCTCGCGAACCGCCGGTTCGTCTCCGGCAACTTCATCCGTCGTCCGGACCAGCTCGATTATCTGGAGGAGCCGGACGTCTTCCACGACGTGTTCGGTCACGTGCCGCTGCTCGCCAACCCGGTGTTCGCCGATTACATGCAGGCCTATGGCAAGGGTGGCCAGCGTGCGGCCCAGGCTGGTGCGATCGACAAGCTGGCGCGGCTTTATTGGTATACCGTCGAGTTCGGTCTGGTCCGGTTCTGCGACGGGCTCAGGCTCTACGGAGCCGGCATCGTGTCCTCCTACACCGAGTCGCTGTTCGCGCTGGATGATCCGTCGCCCAACCGCATCGGCTTCGACCTGAAGCGGCTGATGCGGACCAAATACCGGATTGACGATTTCCAGCAGAACTACTTCGTGATCGACAGCTTCGAGGACCTGCTCGAGCAGACGCTGGGAACGGACTTCGGGCCGGTCTACGATGAACTGAGCGACGCACCCGACATCGAGATCGAGGCGATCCTGCCGAGCGACAAGGTCTACACCCGCGGCACGCAGGCCTATGCACGCACAAAGGCGGCGGCATGAACCCCGTTCTTGACCCCGCTGCGACGGTGCCGCTGTTTGCATCGCTCGATCGTCAGCCGCCCGACGCATTATTGGCGGTGATCGGTCTGCACGCACGTGACCCACGACCGACCAAGATCGACGTGGGTGTCGGTGTCTATCGCGACGAGAATGGCAACACGCCGATCCTTCGCGCGATCAAGGCGGCTGAGGCGCACCTGCTGGAGAGCCAAACCAGCAAGAGCTATCTCGGACCGGAAGGCGATCAGCGCTTCACCGACGTGCTCGCCCCCATGGCGCTCGGTGCGGCTCACGCCGCCAACCCACGCCTGACCGGTATCCAGACGCCTGGGGGCACGGGAGCGCTGCGGCTCGCCGCCGAGCTGATCGCGCGCTCCGGGCGGGATCGCAGCGTGTGGCTCGGCAGTCCGACATGGCCCAATCACGCGCCGATCTTCCATGCGGCGGGACTGGTCGTGCGAGATCATCCCTTCTTCGATCCGGCATGTTCGGGGATCGACTTCGATGCGATGCTCGATGCGCTTGCTCAGGCGCAGCCAGGAGACGTCGTGCTGCTCCACGGCTGCTGCCATAATCCGACGGGAACCGGCTTCTCGCCTGAACAATGGCAGATGCTGGCGGCCTCGTTTGCGGTCCGCGGCCTCGTACCGCTGATTGACCTCGCCTATCAGGGGCTTGGTGACGGGCTGGAAGAGGACGCCGCGGGTATGCGCGCGATGGTCGACGCCGTTCCCGAGGCGTTGATCGCGTATAGCTGCGACAAGAACTTCGCTCTCTATCGCGAGCGGGTCGGCGCGCTCTGGGTTCAAGCGAGTACGGCGGCGGCAGCCGTGCCGGTGCGCGAGACGCTGCTCGCACTCGCCCGCAGCCTCTGGTCGATGCCGCCCGATCACGGCGCTGCCGTGGTGCGGCTGATCCTGGAGGATGCCGCGCTTGCCGCGGATTGGCGCGCCGAGCTTGCCGGGATGCGGACCCGGATCAACGATGTTCGCGCCATGCTCGGTGCCGCTCATCCGGCGTTGGCACCGATCGTCCGCCAGCAAGGTCTGTTCGCGATGCTGCCGATCGACAGCTTCGCGGTGGCGGCGCTGCGCGAGGATCACGGCATCTACATGCCCGCGTCAGGGCGGATCAACGTCGCCGGCCTGCGTACCGCAACGGTCGCGCGGTTCGTCGCCGCACTCGCATCCTATCTCCCGGCTTGAAAGGTTCAGCACCATGGACAGCAGCAATCCCCTCGGCCTCGACGGCTTCGAATTCGTCGAGTTCACCTCGCCCGATCCGGATGCGATGGCGCGGCAGTTCGAGCAGCTCGGCTTCGTCGCCAGCCACCGTCACCCGACCAAGAACATCACCCGCTACAAACAGGGCCGCATCAACCTGATGCTCAACCGCGACGAGGCGGGGCGGGTGAAGCAGTTCCGCAACATCCATGGCGCGTCGGCGAGCGCGATGGCGTTCCGCGTCTCCGATCCCGCCAAGGCGCTCGCCTGGGCGCTGGCGCATGGCGGCGAGCGCACCGAGGAGGACGACACGGTCATCCAGGGGATCGGCGGCTCCTATCTCTACTTCATCGCCGCCGACGCCGACCTCTATGCCGGCTGGGCCGAACTGCCGGGCTGGCGCGAGGCGGAGGCGGCCAACAGCGTCGGCCTCGACCTGCTCGACCACCTCACCCACAATGTCCGCCGCGGCCAGATGCGGGTGTGGAGCGAGTTCTACCGCACGCTGTTCGGCTTCGAGGAGCAGAAATATTTCGACATCAAGGGCAAGGCGACCGGGCTGTTCAGCCAGGCGATGATCGCACCCGATAAGGCGATCCGCATCCCCCTCAACGAGAGCCAGGACGAGAACAGCCAGATCGAGGAGTTCATCCGCGAATATCAGGGCGAGGGCATCCAGCACCTCGCGCTGACCACGCCCGACATCTTCGCGACGGTGGAGAAGCTGCGCGCCCGCGGCGTCAGGCTGCAGGACACGATCGAGACCTATTACGAGCTGGTCGACAAGCGCGTCCCGGGCCATGGCGAGGATCTGGAGCGGCTGCGCCGCAACCGCATCCTGATCGACGGCGCGGTGGGCGAGGAGGGCCTGCTGCTGCAGATCTTCACGGAGAACATGTTCGGCCCGATCTTCTTCGAGATCATCCAGCGCAAGGGCAATGAGGGGTTCGGCAACGGCAACTTCCAGGCGCTGTTTGAGTCCATCGAGCTGGATCAGATACGTCGCGGCGTGATCACGGTGGACGCGTGATGGAGGAGATCCTCCCCGGCACGGGGGGGGGGACCGCCGGCGAAGCCGGTGATGGAGAGGCCTCCACCATCAGCGGATCGCCTGCCGCCCCGCCCCTCCACCACCAGCCTTTAGCTGGCGGTTCCCCTCCCTGTGCCGGGGAGGATCGAATTTATCTCACCGGCTTCGCCAACCACCATGCGACCGAAGCCGTTCCCGGCGCGCTGCCGGTCGGACGCAACTCGCCGCAGCGCGTGCCGTTCGGCCTGTATGCCGAGCAGCTGTCGGGCACCGCCTTCACCGCGCCGCGCGCCGAGAACCGCCGCTCTTGGCTGTATCGGCTGCGGCCGACCGCCGACCAAGGCGCATTCACCCGCTACCTCGGCGCGCCGCAGCTGCGCTCCGCGCCGTTCGACGAGGTGCCGCCCTCGCCCAACCGGCTGCGCTGGGACCCGCTGCCGCTGCCGCCTGAGCCGACCGACTGGCTC
>NZ_CAHJXA010000227.1 GCF_903644135.1 Sphingomonas bacterium
CGCTACCTGCTGACCGGGCACGGGCCGGCGGCGACGAACGGCATCGAGAGCGTCGCCTTCTTCAACCCGGACGATCGGGACGACGAGCCGACGATCCAGTGCATGCACCTCGCCGTCGCGGGGAACCCGACCGATCGGAACGGGCTCAGCTCGGGGCTGACGCTCGAAAACATTGTGATCCAGCCGAAGAGCAGAGGCTCCGTCAGCCTCAGGGATGCCGATCCGACCTCGGCACCGGTGTTCGACCCCAATTACCTTGGTGATCCCGAGGACATGCGGGTGATGGTGGCGAGCCTGCGCTACTGCCGAGAGGTGCTCCAGACCCCGGCGCTGCGCGAGATCATGGAGGTCGAGCTGTCGCCCGGCCCCGATGTCGACACCGACGAGGGCCTGATCGAACATTGCAAGCGCACGCTGACGGTCAACTGGCACCCGGTCGGCACCTGCCGCATGGGCGCGGATGATAAGGCGGTCGTCGACGCGACGCTGAGGGTGCGCGGTGCGCGCAACCTGTGGGTGATGGACGCCTCGATCATGCCCAACATCACCAGCGGCAACACCAACGCGCCGACGATGGCGGTCGCGAGCAAGGGGGTTGACCTGCTCAAGGCCGCGCTCGGTGCGTGATCCCGCCCGTCAGGGCTTGGCGGCTGCCGCCGAAGAGAAGGGCTGAACCGCCCGCGCCGACGGCGGGTGGTCGATGGAGCCGGAGACAGCCGCGTTGCTCCACCCGCCGCCAAGCGCGACGGCGAGCGCGACGAGGTTGCTCAGCTGGTCGCGGCGCACCGTCACGGCGTCGATCTGGCTGGAGTAGAAATTGCGCTGATCTGCGCGGAATAGACCTGCTCGCGATGCTGCTGGATCGTCCCCAGCAGCGCCGAGCCGGCAAGGCCGCCGAGCGACTGGCTGACGATGAACAGCACGATGAAGGTCACCAGCTTCTCGAACCCGCCCTTCAGCGCGCCGAGCACGCCGAAGATCAGGATCGGGCCGAAGAACAGCCCATTGGCGAAGCCCAGCATCGCCTGGCTGCCAAGAAACTGCTCCGGCCGCACAAGGCTCGTGGCGTCGGCGTCGAGGAAGGCCCCTGCCGCCATGAACGCGAGCGCGACGATCGCCAGGATCGCCGCGCGTGGTGGCGTGAAGACCAGCGCAGCGACGCCGACGCCCGTCGCCAGGGAAACGAGGATGACGGCGTAATAGCCCTGCAGCTGGTCCGGTCCCGCACCGACCAGCGCCAGCAGCCCGCTCGCGCCGTAGGTCTGCTCCGACAACACGAAGCGCAGGCCGAACGCGCCGAGCGCGAACCGCATCGTCGAGCCGGCGAAAAGCAGATCATGAAAGATCAGCGGCGCGGGGCGGACCTCTTCATACACGAACGCCGCCGCCATCAGCAGCACCGCCGCGCACAGCGCGATCGCCAGCCAGGGATGATCCGGCCACCATTGCAGCCTGCCCTGCGACAGCACCGCCACCACCAGCGCCAGCGCCGGGCAGACCAGCAGATAGGTCAGGAGGTCGCCCTTCATGAGGATCATCGCCCTGGGACTCTCCGGCAGCTGCAGCAGCGCCACCGCGGCGAGCGCACATAGCGCCAGCCCGCTCTCGAACAGGTAGAGGACATGCGGCTCCTCGCTGAAGGTCAGCGCCGGCGACACCACATAGGCGAACGGCGTCGCCGCCTGCGCGATCGACAGCCCGACGATCAGCCCGCCCATCGTATGTTTCTGGCCGGCCGCCTGGAGCATGTAGAAGATGGTCAGCGTCGACAGCGGCACCGTCGCGAACCCGCACAACGCCCGAGCGACCAGCGCGCCAGTATAATCGTCCCACAGCGTGTTGAGGAGCGTGACCGCCGCGTACAGGATGAGCCCGAGGGCGGCGAACAGCCGGATGCCGAACTGCTGGCGGAATCTGAGGAAGAGCATGTTGCCCGAGACGTTGGTCATCGCATAGGCCGCCGTCAGCCACGCGCCCTCGACCGGCGTCAGCCCGAGCCGCCCCTGGATGAAGGGCAGGTTGACGCCGACAAACGCGCTGCCGAGCGACGCAGCCGCGCCGATCAGCACCGCCGTCGCGCCATAGGCCAGCCGCTCCGGACCCGACCTGTCGGGGATCGGCGGCATACCTGGACTGGGGGGTATTCCCGGCAACTATTGTCGCCTGCCGCGCCTGGGTGCGGCGTCAGGTGAGGTTGGCGTAGCGCAGGATGCGGGTCCCGGCGGTGAGCAACATGTCCGACAGCGATGCGACATCATGCTCCCCATCGCTGGACGGCCGTGGCTAACGACCGGCACGTCGCCCAACGAGAGTGGCGTGCTCGGTCGGACCCGATCTAGGCCGCGATTAGCTGACGGAGGTGCATCGCCGCTGATCTAGATCAGCGGCTGCCGAACCCGGACGCAGGGGAAAGTGTCAGCCAAGACCTGGCTTGATGCTGACCGTCTGCAGGCTCGCGACGATCCGATCGAGCATGACCAGCGAGTCATGGAGCCGCTCCGCATCCCGCTCGCTATAGTCGCTCTCGGCATGCACCGTCGCCGCATCCTGGACGATGTCGATCGCCTGTTCGCCGGTCAGCGTCCCGTCCTCCACCAAAGCGTGGATCAGGCTTTCCATCAGGACCAGCGCCGCTCGCCCGTGCGGGTCGCCGAGCGGGTTGGGGTTCGGAACCGGGAGGGTCGGGATGATCATGGTCTACGCCTACTGACTGAACCGAGGCGGGACGTGTCTCGCCATCGAGAGTGGCGAAGAAATATCACGTCGCGCCTTCCGACTAATAATCTGGATCAACTACACTTCGCTAACGGATTATCAAACCTGGTTTTTCGTCCGTATCCAGCGAATGGCGAAGTCGGCTGCGCGTGGTGTGGCGGAGCAATCCACAAGGATGGCGAGATGATCGCCGTTCGACACCCCAGGACAGTCGGGTTCTAGACGGAATGCTGGTCTTCGGTTGCCGCCGCTAGGTGAAGGTAGCTGCCGTCGAACCCGGCCACGTCGGCGAGAGCAGGCAGATCATGCATCGTCAGCGTTCCCGCCCGCAACTGCATCAATCCCGCCAGCCGCAGCTTGCGTAGCACGCGGCAGACATGGACGGCGGTCAGCCCCAGAGCATCGCCAAGCTCGGCATGGCTCACATCGAGCGGCAATCGCTTGTCGGCAACCAGGCCAACGGCGTTGCCCCGCACATACAGCTCGCACATCAAATGGGCGACGCGCTGGACGCTGTTGCGACGCCCCAGATTGACCATCCAGGCCTTCAGGATATCCTGGTTCACCAGCTGTGCCCAAGACAGCGAGCGCGCTAGCACGGGTCGGGTCGCGACCAATTCCTCTACCCGCGCGCGCGGGATGGTCGCCACGCGACAGGGCGTCAGCGTCGCCATCGTGTCATCCATCGCATCGAGCACGATGATGTGCATATGACAGCAATCGCCGGGCATCAGGAACTCGGTGATCTGGCGCGTGCCTTCGGGCAACATCTTGTAGCGGCAGGCCAGTCCACGCAGGATGACGATCAGAGAACCGGTCTCGTCCCCTTCACGCAGCAGGTCCTGGTGCGCGGGCACCTCGCGCGGGTGATCGCAGGCGTGCTCTAGGAGGTCGATCTCGACTGGAGACAGCGCCGCGACGTTGGCGATCTTAACGATCAACGCGTTCGGCGAGCCGACCTCGTCCAGGCGGAAGCGGGTCCGGCCGGACGGCCGGTTCATGCAATCGTCCGATCGTCGAGCATGCTCATCCCCACTCTCCTCCGGTTCGCCCAAGGCGTTATCGCCCGTTATCTCGATAGGCGGACTAAGGTAGTTAAACCCGCTGGAGGATCGAAACGTTCCTGCCGTTTGTTAGCCATGAACCTGAACGAGACCGGATGGAGCCGACGATGAACATCCTGGTCTTTGGCGCGACGGGACTGACGGGCAAGCAACTTGTCGCCCAGGCCATCGCCCACGGCCATCGGATAACCGCTTTCGTGCGATCCGGCGATGGGCTGGCCGGCATCGGCGGCGATCTGCATGTCGTGACTGGCGACATCACCGACAGGAAGGCGGTGGACGCGGCGGTCAAGGGGCAGGACGCGGTTGTCTCCACCTTGGGAGCGGCCAAGCCTTGGCGGCACACGCCGGCGATCGTCCAGGGCGTGGCCGCGATCATTGCCGCGATGCAGGCCAACGGTGCCGAGCGGTTCGTCTACCAGTCCGCCCTTGGGGTGGGCGACAGCCGCGGCGCGGCGCGCGGGCGGCTGATCGGCCTGATGATCCCGCTGATGCTGCACGCCGCCTATGAGGATCATGCGGTGGACGAGCGGGCGATCCGCGGCAGCGGCCTCGCCTGGACGATCGTCAGACCGGCGCTGCTGACCAACGGCAAGGCGACCGGCAAGTGGACTAGTGGCCCCAATTTGCGCGACCGCTTCCCGCTCAGCACGATCGCGCGCGCCGATGTCGCTGCGTTCATCCTTCGGGCGGTGGAGCGGAGCGAGGACGTGCGGCAGGCGATCAACCTCATCGGCTGACCGGCGGCACCGTCGGTACGACGGCGGCGGCCCAGTCCACCGTCGCGGCGGTCGCCGTCGCCGCCGCCTGATCGAATGCGGCAACGATCGCGGCGGCGTCGCCGCGCTCCGCGCGCTGCTCGGCGGCAAGGCGGTAGCTGCCGATCGAGGCGCGGGGGTGCGGATCGGTCAGCGTCGCCTC
>NZ_CAHJXA010000228.1 GCF_903644135.1 Sphingomonas bacterium
GCCCGACGGCCGCCGCTATGCGCTGGCGGTGATGATCGGCGACACCCGCGAGCCGATGCCCGCGCGCCAGCGGCTGATCCAGTCGGTGGCGGCGGCGGTGGCGCGCTACGCGACGGAAACGCGGGGCACGCTGGCGACGGCGAGCTGACCGGGCCGGCGCGCTAGCGGCTTGGGCTTTGCTTCGCTAAGCCTCCTGCCATGCCTCACCTCTATCTCGTCGACGGCTCGGGCTATATCTTCCGCGCCTATCACCGGCTGCCGCCGCTCACCAATAAGCATGGTGAGCCGGTCGGTGCGGTCTATGGCTATACGACGATGCTGTGGCGGCTCGCCGACGACCTGCACCGCGCCGATGGGCCGACGCACATGGCGGTGGTACTCGACAAGTCATCGTCGACCTTCCGCAACCAGATGTACGAGGGCTACAAGGCGCAGCGGCCGCCTCCGCCCGAGGACCTGAAGCCGCAGTTCCCGATGATCCGCGACGCCACCCGCGCCTTCTCGCTGCCGTGCATCGAGGAGGAGGGGTGGGAGGCGGACGACCTGATCGCGAGCTACGCCAAGGCGGCGCTGGCGCAGGGCTGGCAGGTGACGATCGTCTCGTCCGACAAGGACCTGATGCAGCTGATCGAGCCCGGCCTCGACATGCTCGACACCATGGCGAACAAGCGGCTGGGCGACGACGACGTGGTCGCCAAGTTCGGCGTCCTCCCGAACAAACTGGGCGAGGTGTTGGCGCTGATGGGCGACAGCGTCGACAACGTGCCGGGCGTGCCGGGGATCGGCCCCAAGACCGCGGCCAAGCTGATCCTCGAACATGGCGATGTCGAGGGGGTACTCGCCGCCGCACCCGGCATGAAGCCGGGCAAGCTGCGCGACAATCTCATCGAACATGCCGACATGGCGCGGCTGTCGCGCGAGCTGGTCAAGCTCGCCTGCGACGTGCCGCTCGAGCATTCGCTGGAGGAGCTGGAGCTGCCCGCCAGCGGCATTCCGGAGGCGCCGCTCCACGCGTTCCTCGACCATCACGGCTTCAAATCGCTGCTCGCCCGGCTGGGGCAGGTGACCGAGACGCCGTCGGTCGCCGAGGCGAAGAGCGATGCGGTCTATCCCGAGGACCCGCCGTGCGAGCATGACGCCTATGAGACGGTGGTCGACCTCGCCGCGCTGCAGGGCTGGATCGACGCCGCGCGCGCGCAGGGCTTTGTCGCGTTCGATACCGAGACGACCGGCAAGGACCCGATGGCGTGCCAGCTGGTCGGGGTCTCGCTCGCGCTCGCGCCCAACCGCGCCTGCTACGTCCCGCTCGGCCACGGCACCACCGACCTTCTCGCCGAGACGCCGGTGCAGCTCGACCGCGAGGCGGCGCTGTCGGCGATCAAGCCGCTGCTGGAGGATGCGGCGGTGGTGAAGATCGGCCACAACCTCAAATACGACCTGCTCGTCCTCGGCCGCGCCTATCGCGAGGGTGTCACGATCGCGCCGTATGACGATACCATCGTGATGAGCTTCGACCTCGACGCCGGGCTGCACGGCCACCGCATGGACGAACTCGCCGCCACCCACCTGTCGCACAGCTGCATCGCCTATAAGGACGTGGTGGGCACGGGAAAGGGCCAGCGCGGCTTTCACGAGATCGACCTGAAGAGCGCCACCCGCTACGCCGCCGAGGATGCCGACGTGACGCTGCGGCTGTGGCGGCGCTTCACGCCGCGGCTGGCGGCGGAAAGTGCGACGCAGGTCTATCAGATGGTCGACCGCGCGCTGCCGGCGGTGATCGCTGGCATGGAGCGGCACGGGATCAAGGTGGATCGCGAGCGGTTGGCGCAGCTGTCGGCCGGCTTCACCGAGCAGATCGCCGGGCTGGAGACGGTGATCCACCAGATGGCCGGCGGCCCGTTCACGATCGGCAGCCCCAAGCAGCTGGGCGACGTGCTGTTCGAGCGGATGGGGCTGAAAGGCGGGCGCAAGGGCAAGAGCGGCGTCTACTCCACCGACGTCAACGAACTGGAGCGGCTGGCGGCCGACAAGGCGTCGCCAGGGGCGGAGCTGGTGACGCGCGTGCTCGACTGGCGGCAGCTGACCAAGCTCAAGAACACCTATACCGACGCGCTGCAGGAGCAGATCAACCCCGACACCGGCCGCGTCCACACCAGCTACAGCCTGACCGGCGCGCAGACCGGGCGATTGAGCTCGACCGACCCCAACCTCCAGAACATCCCGATCCGCACCGAGACCGGCCGCCAGATTCGCGATGCCTTCGTGGCGGAGGCGGGCAACGTCATCCTCGCCGCCGACTATTCGCAGATCGAGCTGCGGCTGGCGGCGCACATGGCGGACGTGCCCGCGCTTAAGCAAGCGTTCGCCGACGGCGACGACATCCACAGCCTCACCGCCGCCGAGCTGTTCGGCGAAGTAACGCGCGACACCCGCGCCAACGCCAAGACGATCAACTTCGCGATTCTCTACGGGATCAGCCGCTGGGGGCTGGCCGGCCGGCTGGACGTGTCGGCGGACGAGGC
This sequence comes from Sphingomonas bacterium, assembly GCF_903644135.1. Lineage (GTDB taxonomy): Bacteria > Pseudomonadota > Alphaproteobacteria > Sphingomonadales > Sphingomonadaceae > Sphingomonas. The sequence goes on from NZ_CAHJXA010000228.1 coordinate 2,523, forward strand.
GCAGGCGATGATCGACCGCTATTTCGAGCGCTTCCCCGGCATCAATCGTTACATCGCCGAGACGCTGACCCAGGTGCGCGAGCGCGGCTTCACGACGACGCTGTTCGGCCGCAAGACGCATTTCCCGCGTATCAAGTCCAAGGTCCAGCACGAGCGCCAGGGAGCCGAGCGCGCCGCGATCAACGCACCAATCCAGGGCACCTCGGCAGACATCATCAAGCGGGCGATGTCGCGGATGGGGCCGGCGCTGGCCGATGCGGGGCTGGAGCGGGTGCGGATGCTGCTGCAGGTGCATGACGAGCTGGTGTTCGAGCTGCCCGAGGGCGATGTCGAGGCCGCCCGGCCGGTGATCAGCCATGTGATGGCCACCGCCGCCGAACCGGCGCATCCGCTGTCGGTGCCGCTGGGCATCGAGATCGGTGTGGGCGCCAGCTGGGGCGCGGCGCACTAATCAATGCTGGTGTCACCCTCAACCTTTCGCTCGCCTGCGGCGAGCTGTTCCCTCTCCCGCCGGGAGAGGGCGGGAGCGGCGCAGCCGCGGAAGGGTGAGGGTGACGGATCGTGACGGCCGCTCCCGCCGACATCGATGCGCTCGCCAGAGGCGGCCGCACCAACATCGCCGGCTTCGCGCTGCGGCTGCTCGCGCGTATCCCGTTCCTGTTCATCGCCGGGCGGCTCTACGGCCCGGCGCTGGTCGGGCGGTTCGCGATCGCGGTGGTGGTGGTCGAACTTGCGGCGCTGCTGGCCACCCTGGGCTTGAAACGCGGCCTCGCTCAGGCGTTGAGCGCGGGTGCCATGGACGGGAAAGGGCGCCCGGCGGCGTGGATTGTCTGGGACGCGCTGGCGGTCGCGTTCGTCGTGTCGGTGGTCGCGACCGCGATCCTGTCGACCTTCCCGCAGGTCATGTACCCCAACAGCGCCATCGGCGGGCTCGACCGCTGGCTGCCCTGCATCATCGTCGCCAGCGCCTGGTCCGACGTCAGCCTCGCCGCGCTCGCGTACCGCCGCGACGTGCAGGCGACGGTCAATGCGCGCGCGATCGTCGAGCCGTGGACGATCTCGATCGCCGCCTGGCTGTTCTCGTTCGCGACGATCAAGGACGGACTGGTGCTGTCCTATGTCGCCTCGATGGTGGCGGCATTAGTCGCCAGCCTGGTGCCGTTCGTGCGCGCCTATGGCCTGCCGCGCGGCTGGACGCCGCAGCTCGGGCCTCTCTATCGCCTCGCCAGCGCAAACGCGCCGCTCGCCGGGGCGGACGCGCTGGAATGGGGCAGCCGCAACGTCGACCGCTTCATCCTGGGCGTCCTGTTCGCACCCAAGATCGTCGGCATCTATTACATGGCGCAGCAGGTCGCGAGCCTGCCGCAGAAGCTCAAGACCAGCTTCGATCCGATCCTTGGCCCGGTCGTCACCGAAGCGCTGGCGCGCGGCGATCGCGCCGCAGTGGCCAATCAGGTGCGCCAGGTCGCCTTCTGGATCATCGCTGCACAGGGCTGCCTGGCGCTGATGGGGTCGATCCCCGGCCCGGCCGTGATGGGCATCGTCGGGCCGCAGTTCGTGGCGGGCACGGCGGCGATGGCGTTCCTGCTGGTCGCGGAGGTGCTCGCCTCGACCGGAGCCGTCAGCGAGACCGCGCTGGTCTATATCGCCCGCCACCGCAATCTCGCCATCTCGGCGGCGATGCTGGTGGTGCAGGTCGGCCTCGGCGTCGCACTGATCCTGGCCATGCGGCGGCTCGGCTGGCCGGTGACCTGGCAGGCGGCGGGGCCGGCGGTGGCGCTGATGACCAGCGTCGCGCTCACCTCGATCATCAAGGCAGGCGTGCTCGGCCGGCTGCTGGGCACGTCGGTATCGCCGCTGCGCTGGGCGCTGGTCGGCGCGGTGGCAGCGGCATTGGCGATCGGAGGGACTTTCACGCTGCTGCCCACCTGGGCTGAGCTGCTGATCGGCGAGCCGGCGATCGCGGCGACGTATCTGTTCGTCCTGTGGCGTTTCGCGTTCGAGCCGGCGGACCGGGCACTGTTTGCCGGAGCCGCACGCCAATAGCTTAGCTATCGCGAGACGGCGAACGGCCGGCCGGGCTCGGCTACAGCCGAGCTTCGACGTCACGGGACTTGCTCCCGTGACGGTCCTGTGGGTGTCGGTCCTTGG
>NZ_CAHJXA010000229.1 GCF_903644135.1 Sphingomonas bacterium
GCGCTGGCGCGGATCGACCACCGCGTGCGCGTCGTCCAGCGGATCGGCCGGCGCGGGCTGTCGTCTGCCTGTATCGAGGGGATGTGCGCCACCGCCGCGCCGGTGGCGGCGGTGATCGACGGCGACCTCCAGCATGACGAGACGCTGCTGCCGCAGATGCTGGCGGCGTTGCAGGCGGACGCGACGCTCGACCTGGTGGTCGGCTCGCGCTTCGTCGCCGGCGGCGGCACCGGCGAGTGGGACAGCGACCGTGTCGCCAAGTCGGCGCTCGCCACCCGCCTGTCGCGTCGCGTGCTCAAGGCCGACCTTAGCGACCCTATGAGCGGCTTTTTCGCGATCCGCACCGCGGTCGCGCGGCGGCTCGCGCCCGATCTGTCGGCGATCGGCTTCAAGATCCTGCTCGACCTGATGACTAGCTCGCCGACGCCGCTGCGGTTCGTCGAGCTGCCCTATACCTTCCGCACCCGCTCGGCGGGGGAGAGCAAGCTCGATCACGTGGTCGCGATGGAATATCTCATCGCGCTCTACGACCGCATGTTCGGGCGACTGGTGCCGGTGCGGTTCGCGATGTTCTCCGGCATCGGCGTGTTCGGGCTGGGCGTTCACATGGCGGTGCTCGCCCCGATCTACTTCGCGCTGGGCGGCGGCAATGGCGGGTTCCGGATCGGCGAGATCGTCGCGACGGTCGCGGCGATGACCTTCAATTTCTTCCTTAACAACGCGCTCACCTATCGCGACACGCGGCTGAAGGGATGGCGGGCGCTGCTCGACGGCTGGCTGTCGTTCTGCGTGGTCTGCGGGGTGGGCGCGGTCGCCAATATCGGCATCGCCGTGTTCCTCCACGACGCCCAGCGCGGCGAATGGGCGATCGCGGCGGTGGCCGGCGTGCTGATCGGCGCGGTGTGGAACTACGTCCTGTCCTCGCGCTTCGTGTGGGGGCGGTATTAGATCCAGCTTCTCAGCCACATCCATTTCAGGAACGCCTGCGGCCCCGGCAGCGGCGTGGCCGCCAGGATCGGGTAGAAGTGGATGAACAGCACCGCGACGAGCACCAGATACGCCTCGTCCCAATAGCGCAGCCGCACCCGCCAGTGATCGAACGCGGCGGCGATCGCGAGCGCCAGCCAGATGCTCGACAAATAGTAATAATAGAAGAAGCCCAGCGACTTGGGGATCAGCGCCCACATCGCCCAGGACGCGATCCACAGCAGCGCCAGCGCTCCCGCCCGCCGCTCGCCGCTTCGCGCCCAAGCCCATAGGCAGGCGGCGACCGCGACCAGCCCGCCGAGCATCACCGCCGGGTTGCCGAGCATCAGAATACCGCGCTGCGCGCCGTCGACCGGCTCGTACAGATACCAGATCGGCCGCCATTCGATCGGCCAGCTATACCAGGGCGATTGATAAGTGTGATGCGGCAGCACCTGTACCTGCAACGCCAGCATCTCGCGCTGGTAGGGCAGGAAGGTCGCAAGGGTTAGCGTCTCGCGCGCATAGAAGAATGCCGGGGCGAAGGTCAGGCCGTAGGTGACGGCGCTCACCCCCGCCAGGATCGCCCAGGCGCGCGCTACGTTTAGCCCCGGCCAGCGCCACGGCGCGCGATGACGCGCGATCGCGAAGCCCAGCGCGGCAAAGGCGATGTACGGCACCGCCGTCCACTTGGTCCCCGCCGCCAGCCCCAGCAGCACCGCGCCCAGCGTCCAGCGCCGCCACACCTGCGCGCCGGTCCCGCGCATTGCCCAGATCATCGCCGCCAGCGCCAGCACGACGAACGCCGCCATGAAGCCGTCGAGCATCGCGATCCGCGCCTGGACGAAGACGGTGAAGTTCAGCGCTGCCACGCCGCTGCCGATCAGCGCGGTGCGCGGCCGGCGGTAAAGCAGCCACAGGATCGCGAAGACGCCGACCACCACCCCCGTCGCCGCCAGCGTCGAGAAGAAACGCCAGCCGAACGGCGTGTCGCCGAACAGGGTCATGCCCAGCGCGATCAGCATCTTGCCGAGCAGCGGATGCTCCTTGTTGGCCGCACCCTGCAGCGTCAGCATGAAGCGCGCGGCGGTGACGTAATGGACCTCGTCGAACACCGGCTTGTGCGGCACCGACAGCCGCACCGCGAACAGCGCCTCCGCCGCCAGCCCGACCAGCAGCGCGAGGGGCCAGGGGCGGGTGAGGACGCGCGGCATCGGCCACTTATGCCGACCCGCTTCTCCCTCGTCATCCCGGATCAAGTCCGGACGATGGGAGAGAGCCGCCTTGCTCCCATGGCTTCCAGCGGGCAAAGCGCGCTCCCATGAAGCGCAAGGCCGGCCAGGACCGATCGATCACCGCCAGTTGGCGACCCGCGACGCGGGCGATCCGCGGCGGCACGGCGCGTTCGGAATGGGGCGAGACGTCGGAGGCGCTGTTCCTCACCTCCGGCTATTCGTACGACCGCGCCGAGGATGCCGCCGCGCGCTTCGCCGGCGAGCAGGTCGGCATGACCTATTCGCGGCTCCAGAACCCGACGGTCGAGATGCTGGAAGAGCGGATCTCGCTGCTCGAGGGCGCCGAGGCGTGCCGGACCATGGCGACCGGCATGGCGGCGATGACCGCGGCCCTGCTCTGCCAGCTGGAGAGCGGTGATCATCTCGTCGGCGGCCGCGCCGCGTTCGGCTCGTGCCGCTGGCTGACCGACACGCTGCTGCCCAAGTTCGGCATCGCCACCACCATCGTCGACGCGCGCGACCCGCAGGCGTTCGTCGACGCGGTGCGCCCCAACACCAAGGTGTTCTTCTTCGAGACGCCGGCCAACCCGACGATGGACGTGGTCGACCTCGCCGCGGTGTGCGCCATCGCCCGCGAGCGCGGCATCCGCACCGTCGTCGACAACGCCTTTGCGACGCCCGCTCTCCAGCGGCCGATGGAGTATGGGGCCGACATCACCGCCTATTCGGCGACCAAGATGATGGACGGCCAGGGCCGCGTCCTCGCCGGCGCGGTGTGCGGGACGCGTAGCTTCATCGACGAGGTGCTGCTGCCCTTCACCCGCAACACCGGGCCGACCCTAGCCCCGTTCAACGCCTGGGTGGTGATGAAGGGACTGGAAACGCTCGACCTGCGCATCCGCCGCCAGTCGGACAACGCGCTGGCGGTGGCGCGCTTCCTCGAAGGGCGCGTGAAGCGGGTCAACTGCCCGTTCCTGCCGAGCCATCCGCAGCACAATCTCGCGATCAGCCAGATGGATGCCGCCGGACCGATCTTCTCGCTGGAGGTGGAGGATCGCCCCCAGGCGTTCGCGCTGCTCAACGGGCTGGCGCTGGTCGACATCTCCAACAACATCGGCGACTCGCGCTCGCTGATGACCCACCCCGCCTCGACCACCCATTCGGGCGTTGCCGAGGAGAAGCGGATCGAGATGGGCGTGACCGAGGGGTTGCTGCGGCTCAATGTCGGGCTGGAGGACCCCGCCGACGTGATTGCCGACCTCGATCAGGCGCTGGGCGGGGCCGGCCTGTGATCAGCGCGGCGATGAAGGCGCTGTTTCCTCACGCGGCAACGACGGCGGGCGTCACCGTGCGCGTGTCGGTCAGCTACCTGCCCGAACAGTCCGAGCCCAAGCGCGGTCGCTGGTTCTGGGCCTATCATATCCGTATCGAGAATGACGGCGAGCGGCCGGTGCAGCTGCTGACCCGCCACTGGATCATCACCGACGGCCGCGGCGCGCGCCACAGCGTCGAGGGCGAGGGCGTCGTCGGCGAGCAGCCGCTGATCGCGCCGGGCGGCAGCTATGACTATGTCTCGGGCTGTCCGTTGCCGACCACGACGGGCGCGATGCAGGGCAGCTATCGCATGGTCGGCGAGGATGGTGAGCCGTTCGACGTCGCCATCCCCCGCTTCCAGCTGCTCGCCCCGGCGGTGGAAAGTTGAGAGGTCACCCTCACCCTTCCCACTCGCTTTGCGAGCGGGGCCCTTCCCTCTCCCAATGGGAGAGGGAGGGAGGCGCGAAGTGCCGGAAGGGTGAGGGTGACGCTCGATGAAGCGCACGCATCTGCCGCTCAACGGGCTGCGCGTGCTCGACGCGGCGGCGCGGCATCTGTCGTTCACTCGCGCTGCCGATGAACTGGCGGTCACCCCGGCCGCGGTAGGGCAGCAGATCAGGGCGCTGGAGGACACGCTGGGCGTGGTGCTGTTCCGCCGCACCACCCGCGGGCTGGAGCTGACGCCGGAAGGCGAGGCGGGGCTGGAGGCGCTGCGCGGCGGCTTCCTTCAGTTCGAGGAGGCGGTGCGGGCGATGCAGGCGGGGCAGTCGTCCAAGTCGCTGACGGTCGCCGCGCCGCGCGACCTGACCGAGAAATGGTTGATGCCGCGCCTGGCCGCAATCGCCGCCGCCGATCCCGATCTGCGCTTCGTCCTGATCGCCGCTGACGGCCACGCGCCGATCGATTTCACCGAGGCCAATCTCGATCTGGCGCTGCGCTGGGCGGAGGGGCCGGGCGAGCATGAGGGCGAGGCGCTGGAGTCGGACGGCATGGTCACCATCGCGGCGCCGGGCACCGCCAGCGACGCGACGATCGCCTGGCCGGGCATGGCAGGCGACGGCGCGGCCAGCGTGCGGGTCGACGACGCTGGGCTGGCGATCGCCAGGACGTCGACCAGCATCTTGACGCTGCCGCGCAGGGTCTGCTCGAGCAGCTC
>NZ_CAHJXA010000230.1 GCF_903644135.1 Sphingomonas bacterium
CATCACGGCGAGCATCGGGCTGGCGGCCATCCCCGAGCACGCCGGCGACGCGGACGCCCTGCTCCGCGCGGCCGACACGCTCGAAGCTGGGAGCCGCCGCTTGTGCCGCTTGCGGTGCGTGGCGCGAACCGACCGGCTGCCCGCCCGACCGGTCGCGCAGGAAGCGCTTGACCATGCGATCCTCCAGGCTGTGGAAGGTTACCACCGCCAGCCGCCCGCCGGGCTTGAGCACCGCTTCCGCGGCGGCGAGGCCGTCGGCCAGCTCGCCCAGTTCGCGGTTCACCTCGATGCGGATCGCCTGGAAGACGCGGGTCGCCGGGTCCTTCTTGTCGTGCGGACGATGGCCGAGCGCGCGGCGGACGACAGCGGCCAGCTCGCCGGTCCGGGTCAGCGGCCGCGCCGCGACGATCGCGCGGGCGACGCGGCGCGACTTGGGCTCGTCGCCATAATGGTAGAGGACGTCGGCGATGCGCTCCTCGTCGGCGGTGTTGACGAAGTCGGCGGCGCTCGGCCCCGCCTGGCTCATCCGCATGTCGAGCGGCCCGTCGCCCTGGAACGAGAAGCCGCGCTCGGGCTGGTCGAGCTGCATCGACGACACGCCGATGTCCATGGTGATGCCATGGACCGGCTGGTCCAGCGCCTCGGCCATTTCCGAAAACGGCCGCTCGACCATCGTCAGCCCGTCGAGCCCCGCAGTGCGGCCGGCCTCGGCGGCATCGGGATCGCGGTCGAACGCGATCACCCGCGCGCCGCGCGCCAGCAGCGCCCGCGCATAGCCGCCCGCGCCATAGGTGGCGTCGACCATCGTCTCGCCCGGCTGAGGCGCGAGCGCGGCGACCACCTCGTCGAGCAGCACCGGGACATGCGGCGCGCTCACAGCGTCACGCCCTTCTCCGCCATGTAGAAGCGGATCATCTTCTTGACGGTGGCGTCGAGGCCCTTGTCGGCCAGCGCGGTCGCCGGGTCCCAGATCTCGATGCGGTTGTTGATGCCCAGGAAAAAGGCGTGCGCACCGATATTGGCATGGAAGCGCGGGAACGCGGGCATGATGAACCGGCCGGAGCCGTCGAACGGCACCGCCTCTCCGGCCATGGTCTTGCGCTGGAAATTATAGTCGTAGCTGCCGTCGGCGGCGGTGTGCTCGCGCTGATGGGCGTCGAGCTCCTCCGCCCTTACCTCGACATAGGCGGGGTCGTAGGCGACCAGGCAGTCGTGGAACTCGTGCGGGCCGACGATGATGGTGCCGCCGTCCTTGCCGTCCAGCCGCGGCGCATTGTGCTGGAGCGTCGTGCGCAGCGCATTGGGGATGGCGACGCGGCCCTTGTCATCGACAAGGCCGATCCCGTGTCCCTGATACCGCCCCCTCGACGACACGCCACTCGCCCCCGCACGCGCGCCGCCTCAGCCCGAAGAACGGCCATCGCCGCCCGCCGGTCGCTCAGCGCACCCCACAGTGAGACCGTCCCTCTGTTGGACAAGACGTATCAGGGGATCGGCGGGGATACAACGGGATTTTCCGGGATTAGCTGAGCCGACCAGCTAGATGTACCAAGATTGGAGCAAGTCGAATCCGCATAACTGGAACATTGATCGACCGAATACGAACGAATAAAGAACATTGATCGGCGATGTTCTTCGACCTGCAAAACGACATCGCTGTCAATGATGCGTCGGCGCAGCACCCTGTCCATTGGCGACCGCCGGGGCGATACCCAGCTCGGCTAGGGGCTCGCCCGTGTCGCCCTGCGCGTTGGTCAGCACCATGTTGGCGACGACGTCTGCCTTGGGCGCGCCAATCGCCGTCACCGGCGTCTCGCGCGTGACGGTGCGCATGATTGCGCTGGCGAAACCGATCAGCAGGATCACCGCGGCCAGACCGACCAGACCGACCTTGATCCGCTGCACCGCTTGCGTGTGCTCGCGTTCGCTTATCATTACAGACGAAGTAACAGTATCTCGCAGCTTTGTCGATGCGCCGGCCGGTTCGGCTCAGGCCAGGCCCTTGGCCGCCCGCCACGCCGGGTCGTACAGCGTCGACAGATAGCGGAAACCGGTGTCGCACAGGATAGTAGCGATGCGCTTGCCGACTCCCAGTTGCCGCCCCAGCCGCACCGCGCCGGCGACGTTGATCCCCGACGACAGCCCGAGGCACAGCCCCTCCTCGTCGAGCAGCCGGCGCACCCAGCCATAGCCCTCGACGTCGCCGATCCGGAACTGGGTGTCGATCGGTGCCCCTTCCAGGTTGGCGGTGATCCGCCCCTGGCCGATGCCTTCGGCCACCGACGATCCCTCGGCCTTCAGCTCGCCATGCGCGTAATATTCATAGAGCGCCGCGCCGTGCGGGTCGGCCAGGCCGATACACACCCGCTCGTCCTTCGCCTTCAGCCCCATGCCGACGCCGGCGATGGTGCCGCCGGTGCCGGCCGCGCAGATGAAGCCGTCGACCCGCCCCTCCATCTGCGCCCAGATCTCCTCGGCGGTGCCGGTGACATGGGCGCGGCGATTGGCAATGTTGTCGAACTGGTTGGCCCAGATCGCCCCCGGCGTCTCCTCGGCCAAGCGGCGCGAGGTGTGGACAAAGTGGCAGGGGCTGGAGAAGGGCGCGGCCGGAACCAGCACCAGCTCCGCCCCGAGCGCGCGCAGCGTATCCATCTTCTCGCGGCTCTGCGTCTCGGGCATGACGATGATCGTGCGGTAGCCGCGTGCGTTGGCGACCAGCGCCAAGCCGATACCGGTATTGCCCGCGGTGCCCTCGACGATTGCGCCGCCGGGCTGGAGACTGCCGTTCGCCTCCGCATCCTCGACGATCGCCAGCGCGGCGCGGTCCTTGATCGACGCGCCGGGATTGGTGAACTCGCACTTGCCGAAGATGTCGCACCCGCTCTCCTCACTCGGCCCTCGCAGCCGCACGAGCGGAGTGTTACCGATAAGCGCAAGCGTGTCGGAGGCGGTGTGCATGACCCCTAGATGCGCCCGGTGCCGGCGCGAGGCAAGCGAACGGCGACCGCATCGCTTTGCCGCACTGCAGTAGATTTTCTACGTGCGCGCGCTCTCGCCGCCTTGACGGTTTATGCTGCATGAGCGAAATCAGCCTGGCTATGAAGAGCCCTTCCCTTCTCGCCGCCGCGGCGCTGCTCCTGCTCGCAGCCTGCAATTCCCAGTCCAAGCCGGAGGTGGTCGACACCAACCCCGACCCGATGGCCAACGCGCTCGCCAATAGCGGGCCGATCGAGATGCCGCCGGCGATCAAGGCCGACAAGACGCTGCGCTGCAAGGACAACAGCCTCGTCTATGTCACCTTCTTCGAGGGCGACAAGATGGCGATCGTGCGCACCGTCAAGGGCGGCACGCCGACCCAGCTCAAGGCCGAGAAGGCGGGCGACCCCTATGTGGCCGACGGCGGCTGGAAGCTGACCGGTACGCCCGAGAGCGTGACGCTGACCCAGCCCGGCAAGGCGGCGCTCGCCTGCAAGGCGTAACTTCACGATCCTGAGGTTCCAATCGGGCCGGCGGCATTCGCCGCCGGCCCTTTTTCTTGGCGGCCGCCTTCGATGCAGGGGCCGCTTGCAAGGATCGGAGGATCGCGGCAGCGTGCCGCGGTGACCGCGATCCTCGATCCACAGCTTGTTCTAGGTGCCTATGCGGTCGGCGTCTTCCCGATGGCGGATGCGCGCGATGCGCCCGGCGTCTTCTGGGTCGAGCCCAAGCAGCGCGCGATCCTGCCGCTGGACGGGTTTCGCCTGTCGCGATCGCTGCGCAAGACGATCGCCGCCGACCGGTTCCGCGTCACCGCCGACCGTGACTTCGGCCGGATGGTTCAGCTCTGCGCCGAAAGCGTCGAGGGGCGACCGGAGACCTGGATCAACGCCGGCATCGAGCGCGCGTTCGGCGTCCTGCACGCGATGGGCTTCGCTCATTCGATCGAATGCTGGGACGGCGACGAGCTGGTCGGCGGGCTGTACGGCCTGGCGCTCGGCCGCGCCTTCTTCGGCGAGAGCATGGTCAGCCGCCGCACCGACGCCTCCAAGGTGGCGCTCGCCTGGCTGGTCGCGCGGCTGAAGGCGGGCGGCTTCACGTTGCTGGACTGCCAGTTCCAGACGCCGCATCTGGCGTCGCTGGGCGCGGTCGAGATCCCGCGCGCCGACTATATTGCGTTGCTGTCGGGCGCGCTCGCCGGCGTTGCGGGGTTGTCGCCGGAGTCGGGCGCGCCGTCGTCATCGGGCGATTTCGGCGCGCTCGACCGGCTGGGGGCGGCCAGCGACGTGGTGTCGGGGCCGGTGTCGGGCCAGGTCATCGTGCAGCTCTTGGCCCAGACGTCATAGACTGGGTGCTGGACGACGTTGAGCGCCGGCCGCTCCTTGAACAGCCACCCCGAAAATGCCCGCCGCCAGTGAGCGTCGACGCCGCGCACGTCGAGCTGGACGAAGGCCCCGGTCAGCGGCTCGTCCTCCCAGGGCGCGGTCCGTTCGCAGGCGCGCAGCCGCACCACCACGTCGCCGACCCGCACCGCCTGGCCGGGGCGCAGCGTCAGCTCGCGGCTGACGCCGTTGCGCTTGTTGAGCAGACCGACGACCGCGACCCGCTCGGCCATCGGCGTGCCGCCGGTC
>NZ_CAHJXA010000231.1 GCF_903644135.1 Sphingomonas bacterium
CGAGTCGCTGACCCTGACGCAGCCGACCGGAGCACCATCGTCTTCCGCGATCAGCAGCCGCTCGGCCGGGTCGGCGATCAATGCCGCCAACTCGCCGAGCGAGATGCGCTCGCCCTCCAGCAGGTCCGCCTCGTGCGTCCAGCCGCTGCGCGCCGCCTCGCCACGGTAAGCGCGCTGCACCAACTGCTGAAGCATGGCGGCGTCGGCGGCCATGGCGGGGCGGATCGAGGGCATGGCGGCGGCTGTAGCGGGCGCGGGCCGGGCGGCCTAGTGCGCCTCCTCGCTCACCTGCCACAGGACGCCCGAAGGGTCGTAGAGGAAGCCGACGCGCAGGCCCCATGGCTTCTCGACGGGCGCGACCGGCGGCTTGACCCCGAACCGGTGGACCACATCCGCGGTCCGTTCCCACCATTGGTCGAGCGCGCTCACGAACAGCTGGTGCATGGCGTTGTCGGCAAAGCCCGGCGCGTCGTAATTCTGCAGCAGCAGCCCCGCGCCCTCGAACGTCAGGATCGCGAGATCATCGTCGCGATAGTCGAGCGCGAACCCGATCGCCTGGTAGAAGGCGATCGATCGGGCAAAGTCGCGCGCCGGCACGAAGAGGCGGATCAGCGCCACCTACAGCGTCGCGCCGATCGCGCGTGCGGCGGCGTCCGGGTCTTCGGCGCGGGTGATGGGCCGGCCGATCACCAGCAGCGACGCGCCGGCGTCGAGCGCGGCGCGGGGGGTGACGACGCGCTTCTGATCGGCGGCCGCGCCGGCATCGAGGCGCAGGCCCGGCACGACAAAGAAGCCCTGCCGCCAGCGCTTCTTGGCGGCGGCGACCTCCTCGCCCGAACAGACGATACCATCGACGCCGGCCTCGGCGGCCAGATCGGTCAGGCGCGCGACCTGGTCATGAACGCTGCCGCCGACGCCGGTGGCGGCGAGATCGTCCGCGTCGAGGCTGGTGAGCATCGTCACCGCCACCACCTTGGTCGCCGGGTGCGCCGCCGCCTTGGCATCCTCCAGCATCGCCCGGCCGCCGGCGGCGTGAACGGTCAGCACCGCCGGCTCCAGATCGCCCAGCGCCTGGATCGCGCTGGCGACGGTGTTGGGAATGTCGTGAAGCTTCAGGTCGAGAAAGATCGGCAGGCCAAGCGCCGCCATCTCCTGCACGCCATGACGACCATGCGCGACGAAGAATTCCAACCCCAGCTTCAGGCCGCCGACATGATGGCGCACGCGCGTCGCCAGGGTCTTGGCGCGGGCTAGGTCGGGCAGGTCGATCGCGACGTAAAGCGGGCTCACGCCGCGTGCCTCACGACAGTTCGCCGGGAAGCGGCGGCGGTGTGGTCTCCGCGGCCGTATAGACCGGGGCCGGCGGCGGTGCTGCCACGACCAGCGCGCGGGTGGATGCCAGCGTTGCCTCCGCCTGCCCCAGCCGCTGCCGCAGCCGCCAGCGCAGCGCCGCGTGGTAGATCTGGGTTGGCAGGAACCCGATCAGGAAGGTGACGAACAGCAGCAGCGGCAGGTTCACCAGCGCCTCCAGCCCGCTCCACAGGTGGATCGTCACCGGCTCCCAATTCCCATAAGTGAACAGCGCCGCGACAAAGGCGAGCAGGCACCAGAACAGGATCTTCAGGAACTGCATGGTTCACTCCCTCGGCCTGGCGGCGATGCTATCGCGTCGGCGCGGCGATGGCCAGTCTCGGCCGGCCGTGTCGCCCGGCGATCACGCCGGCTCGATCGTCGCCCAGATCGGCAGGTGGTCGGACGCCATGCGGGCGGCGGCGCTGGCGTGGACGCCGCAGTCGACGATGCGCAGCCCCGGCGATGCCATGATCCGGTCCAGCCGCCCGATCGGCCGCCGGGCGTGGAAGCTTGGCCCAGTGGCAGCGATCGCGAACGCCCGGCCGAAATCGCGCAGGCAGCCGCCGTTGGCGGTCCACTCGTTGAGGTCGCCCATCATCACCGTCGGCATCGGCTCGGGACCAGCCTCGACATGGCCGATGATCGCCGCCGCCTGTTTGCGCCGCCACAGCCCCGACAGGTCGAGGTGCATCCCGACGACGCGCAGCGTCAGGCCGCCGGTCGTCACCTCCGCGCTGACCGCGCCGCGCGGTTCCAGCGAGGGCAGGTGGATCGCGCAGCAACTCGCCACCGTCGCGGCCTTGCGGACCAGCAGCGCGTTGCCGTGCCAGCCCATCGAGGCGGCGCGCAGGCCGACCTTGACCGCCTGCCACCCGCTGCGTTCATCGAGCATCGGCGGCGAGATCACTCCCATGCGCGCGCCGAAGCGGCGGTCCGCCTCCTGCAGCGCGACGATGTCGGCGTCGATCTCGCGCAGCACGTCGAGGATGCGCTCAGGGCTGCGGCGGCCGTCGCTGCCCACCCCCTTGCGCATGTTGTAACTGGCGACCTTAATCATTTCGAAAGCGCAACGCCAAGGCGGTGGTGCCGGTTGCAGGAATCGAACCCGCGACATCCAGTTTACAAAACTGGCGCTCTACCAACTGAGCTAAACCGGCTCGCTGCGCCTTGTGCGTCACCGGACGCCGAAGGTCCAGCCCTCGGTGAGCGCGACGGCCGGGGTCATGCCCGCCGGCTGCCAGAGATCGGCATTGCCGGCGCTGGCGCGGAGCCATGCCGCGGTCAGGATCGCGTCGGTGGCATGATCTGAATAGCTTGCGAGCGGCAGATGCGGCAGGCTGCCGATCGCGGGCGAGGTCAGCGCCGCGTCGAGCGCTGCCGGCCCGCGCAACTTGCTCCGCCCCTTGCGCAGGCCGGCGGCGCGGGCGGCAACCGCGGTATAGATTTCGACCACCAGCGCGCCCGTCGCGGGCACCGGCGCGAACGGCCAGACCGGGATGCGACCGTCGAGCCGGTGGAGCAGGCGCATCCCCGCCCAGCTTGCCTTTGCGACCTGCGCCGCGCCGAGCGCGTCGAACACGGTCGATGGCTTGGCCTGCCCCTCCGGCGTCTCGCAGGTGCGGTAATGGAGGAAGTCGCCCTTGCGCCCGTCGCCGGCTCCGCACCAGAAATACCGTCCGCGCCGCGCTTCGATGAAGCTGGCCGCACCCAGGTCCTCATCGGTGCAGGCGGCGTCGACATAGGCCCACAACGCGGGTCCCGACCGGGTGTCGGTCTCTCCCGGCAGATGCGCGCCGCGTGCGAACGGCGCGGAGAAGCTGAAGTCGAACCCGACCAGCAGCGGCTCGTCGGCGCGGGCGAGCAACCAGTCGAGCACGCCCTGCCGCGACCATGCACCGCCCGCCGCCGGCTCGACTAGCCGCGGCGCGTCGCGTCCGCGCTCGCATAGTGCGAGGGCGATGCCGCGATGCCGCCGCCCGCGTGCGCCCGACCAGTCGATCGCGGCAAACCGCGTGAAGCGATCACCGGGAGCGCTCACGCGCTGCCCTGCCGCTCCTCGCGCAGCCGCGCCCAGTGGTCGAGCCGCTCCTTGACCCGCGCCTCAAAGCCACGGCCGGCGGGCGTGTAGAAGGTCTGCGGCGTCATCTCCGCCGGCCAGTAGTTCGCGCCCGAAAAGCCGTCGGCGGCATCGGGATCGTACTCGTAGCCCTTGCCATACCCCAGGTCGCGCAGCAGCTTGGTCGGCGCGTTGCGGATGTTCTCGGGCGGCATCAGCGAGCCGGTCTCGCGCGCGCTCTGCCACGCCGCCTTCTGCGCGGCGTAGGCGGCGTTCGATTTGGGCGCGGTAGCGAGATACAGACACGCCTGCGCGATCGCCAGCTCGCCCTCGGGACTGCCGAGGAAGTCATAGGCGTCCTTGGCGGCGAGGCACTGGACCAGCGCTTGCGGATCGGCAAGGCCGACATCCTCGACCGCGGCGCGGGTCAGCCGGCGCAGCACGTACAACGGCTCCTCGCCGGCGGTGAACATTCGCGCGCAATAATAAAGCGCCGCCTGCGGGTCGGAGCCGCGGATCGACTTGTGGAGCGCGCTGATGAGGTTGTGATGCCCCTCGCGATCCTTGTCGTAGACGGCGACGCGGCGCTGGAGGAAGGCGGACAGGCCGGCGGGATCGAGCGGTTGGGGCAGGGCGACCGCGAACAGCGTCTCGACCTGGTTTAGGAGGAAGCGGCCATCGCCGTCGGCGCTCGCGACCAGCGCCTCGCGCGCCGGCGGGGTTAGGGGCAGGGGGCGCCCGACCATCTCCTCCGCCCGCGCGACGAGCTGGTCGAGCGCGGCGTGGCCGAGCCGCTGGAGCACCAGCACCTGCGCGCGGCTGAGCAGCGCGGCGTTGAGCTCGAACGAGGGATTCTCGGTGGTGGCGCCGACCAGCGTCACCGTGCCGTCCTCGACATAGGGCAGGAAGCCGTCCTGCTGCGCGCGGTTGAAGCGGTGGATCTCGTCCACGAACAACAAGGTCCGCTGGCCCAGGCGAGCATGGTCGCGCGCCTCGGCAAACACCTTCTTCAGCTCGGCGACGCCCGAGAACACCGCGCTGATTGCGACGAAGCGCAGGCCTACCGCCTCGGCGAGCAGCCGCGCGATCGTGGTCTTGCCGGTGCCGGGCGGGCCCCACAGCACGATCGACGACAACCGCCCCGCCGCCACCATCCGCCCGATCGCACCCTCGGGGCCGGTGAGATG
>NZ_CAHJXA010000232.1 GCF_903644135.1 Sphingomonas bacterium
GCGGGACCAAACCTCAGCGCATGCGCGCTACATCACCGCCAACACCAATGCCGCGCAGCGGCTTCGTGCTCTGGGTCACTGTGGCGAACGCTCCCTAGCGGGTCGTCAGACCGATCCGCCGTGCCCAAACTTACGAACTTCGACCGGCGTTCATTTCGAACTATCAGCTCGGACATGGGAAGGCCCTAAAGGTGCCTCACGCTCCAAGGAGTAAAGACCCGCCCATAAGCCGCTATCTGCTCAGCCTCTGCTTCGGGATCGTACCTCTGTCCGCTAGCCGTGTTGTTAGCGGCGTCGCAGCAGCAGATCATCGCGGGAACGTGTAGCTGGACCGAGCGCGAAGACTTGCTAGAGGGGCGGCAATGAAGAAGCCAGGCGCCGACGAACGCAAGGCGCTGGGAGCGTTGAATTTTTACAAAAACGTCTTTACCGATTGGTGTTTCATTTCGGAACAATAAGACGGCGACCTGATCTATGACCGTCTCCGATGGCTCCCATGTCCGCCATTGGGCGGACCGGCCGATTTTTAGTCATGAAAAAGCCAAGAGCTGTCGTTTCAATACCGCCCAGTGTCGGTGATTTCGGTCCTCGCGGTCCGATTACGGAAGCCGACAAACGCTCCGGTGAGAGCCGCCTTGCCGCGCGGAAGCGGACCGATGACGTAGCACTGTGCAAGCGACGGTGTTTGCACCGGTTCAGGTTGGCGGTTCTACCGTTCAGCCGTAATGAGAGCCTGCTTCCGATTATCGACGCGCATCGCAGCGGCAACGCTTCTGCATACGGCCGGCCTGACGGCTGATCCTGCCGCCGCCGCCCGCAAGGCCCCTGTGTCCGAGATCGTCCTCGACGCTGGCAGCGGTCGCACGCTGTTTGCAACGAACGCCGACCGCGTGAGGTCGCCCGCCTCGCTAGCGAAGCTGATGACGCTGCTGCTGACGTTTGACGCTCTCGACAATGGCAGGCTTGGAGTCAGCGATCGGCTAGTGATGACCGCAGAAGGCGCGCGCCAAGCCCCTTCCCGGCTCGGTCTAGCGCGCGGCCGCACGATCGGTGTGTCCGACGCTCTGCGCGCAACGGCAGTCATCTCGGCGAACGACATCGCTGTCGCGCTTGCTGACCGCCTCGGCGGCAAAGAGGATCGGTTCGTCGCGATGATGAATCGGCGGGCAGATCAGGTCGGGATGGCACACACCGCATTCGGCAACGCAACGGGGCTGGCGCCAAGCGCCGGGACAACAACCGCGCGCGATCTCGCTACTCTCTCCCGCTACATTATCAGGCGTTATCCCCGCCGCTACGACCTGTTCTCCACGCGTACGATCCACTGGAAGGGGCGGGTCAGGCGCAACCACAACCAGCTGCTGGGCAAGATCGAAGGCCTGGACGGGCTCAAGACCGGGTACACGGTGCAGGCTGGATTCAACCTTGCTGCCTCGGCCAAGCGGGAAAGGCGGCGGATCATCGTCGTGGTCATGGGTGCCAGGAGCGCCGCAGCGCGCGATCTGCTGGTGTCGAACTTGATCGAGGCCGGGTTCTCCTCACCTGCCGGCCGGCGACCGCAACGGCATCGAAAACCGCCAGACCAACGATAGTGGTTCGATCATGCGTATCCTGAGCCTCGATTGCCAATGAGGAGTGTCGACGTGGCATCGATTTCGGACACCATCGTCAGCGTCGACCGTTTGAAGGTCGGTCCTCGCTCAATTGGCGGCACGGGCAAGACGAGCGGGCTCGTTCCGCTCGCGGCGTTTGGCCACAATCCAGGCAATCTGCGCGCGCTTCTGCATGTCCCGGTTGACCTGCGACCGGGTGCGCCGCTCGTTGTCGTCCTGCACGGATGCACGCAGACGGCCGTCGCCTATGATCACGGGTCGGGATGGTCGACACTCGCCGACCGGTTCGGCTTTGCTGTTCTCTACCCGGAGCAGCAACGGGCCAACAATCCGAACCTTTGCTTCAACTGGTTCTCGCCCGAGGACACGCGGCGCGGCGGAGGCGAGGCGGAGTCGGTCCGCGAGATGCTGACCGCCGCCATCGAGCGGCATGCGCTCGACCGCTCGCGCGTGTTCGTCACCGGCCTATCCGCAGGCGGAGCGATGACGTCTACGATGCTCGCGACCTATCCGGAGCTGTTCGCCGGCGGCGCGATCATCGCTGGGCTGCCATACGGGACAGCGACCGGGGTGCCCGAGGCATTGGAGCGGATGCGGGGCAACGGGCACGATCGTGCGATGCTGAGCGCCCACGTGCGCGATGCCTCGGCGCACCGGGGGCCGTGGCCGGCCGTGTCGGTCTGGCACGGGACAGCGGACCTGACGGTGAGCGCAACCAATGCCGCGATGATCGTAGACCAGTGGCGCGGCGTTCACGGCGTAGGGGCACCGGATGCGACGGGCCGGATCGACGGCCACGTCCACCGGATGTGGCACGACGTGGCTGGCCGCGTGGTGATCGAGGAATATGCGATTGCCGGGCTGGGCCACGGCACGCCGATTGCTATCTCGGGCGACGAAGCATGCGGTGTTCCCGGAGCGCACATGCTGAACGCAGGCATCTCGTCCACTTATCGGATCGCGGCATCGTGGAGCATCGTGCCGGCCAGCGCGCCGACGCGGAAGGTCTCGCCCGCTGACGGGCCAAGGACCACAGCCGCGGGGCGGGAAGCGATGACGCTTGCTCCAGTCGACCCCGGTCGAGTGATCAATGACGCGTTGCGCGCGGCTGGCCTGATGAGGTCGTGAGGCCCCGCATCACTCGCGAATATTGAGAGAGGCAGAGCTGTACGAACGTCCGCTTGCGGACGGTCGCAAGATCCGCCGGACTTTCCGGGCCTGGATCTACCTACCTTGGAAGCTGCCGGTCCTCCAAATTCAGGTACCATCTTCGGTAGTTTAGCTGTCTGTGTCCGCTAGCTTTGAGATTTGTCGGGCAAGCAGTTTCACGGCGACCGCGTTCGCGCCGACGCGCCCGATCGCCGTGGCGGCCGCGTCAATGGTGCTCGACGTCTGAGCCGTGATCGACACCAGTTCCGTTGCGGTGTCGCGCTGGTGCCTGGCTCCCGCCAACGATGCGACGAGCAGATCGTCCTGTCGCACCACCAAGCTCGTGTGCGCCGCGACGACGGCGTTTGCGGCTCCCACGTCGCGCGCGATGACGCAGGCCTGCTCGTTGATCTCATCGGTGGCGCGCTTGGTACGGCCGGTCAGCGTCGACATCTCGCTCGCCACGACGCCAAACGCTTCTCCTTCGAGCCCTGCCCTTGCCGCCTCGATGCGGGCGTTCAGGCTCAACACCCGGCTCTCCCGCGCGATCTGCGCGACCGTGGCGCTGATCGCGGCAACACCCTCGACGGATCGCGCCAGCGCGTCGATGATCGGTTTGTTCACGCTCAATGCGGCACGTGCGTCCGCTAGCGTGTCGGACTGTTGCCTGACGCCGGCCTCCATCGCGCTGGAGGCGTCTTCGAGCGCTGTCGCCAGCGCCGCCAGTCGCTGGGCATGATCGCTCATCCCACGGACCATCGCCGTCGCGGTCTCCGCCTCCGCTGCCACACAGCCGGCAATGTCGATCAACCGGGCAGCGATCCCGCCAAGCTGTGCCTGAAGGTTTGTCTCAGCCATCGGCGGCGCGGGTTCCACAAGTCAGATCGCTTCGCGGACGGCCGCCAACATGGTGTCGGCAAGGATCGTATAGGCTGCGGTCCAGGCCGTCTCGGTAGCGCTGTCGAACGCGGGCCCAAGCCCCGCCCGCAGCGTCTCGATCAGCGCCGAGCCGACAGCGGCATAGTGACGGTCCTGCGCCCCATAGGCGAGGTGGCGGATCGCAAGTTCGCGAGCGACCGGAACGATCGTGTCGAGTCGATCCAGCGCATCCACCACGGTGGCGAGCGTCAGGAAGAGCTTGCGTCCCTGCTCCGCCATACCGTGCCGGAACAGCGGCTTTGTGTCGGGTGCCAGTTCGAAGAGGCGTCGGTAGAACTCGGCAGCCGCGTGGTCGGTGATCGGCACGACGGCGGCGAAGCTGTCCTGGACGAGATCGATCTGATGGTTGCTGAGCACTCAACAGCCTTAAGCTTGAAGAGCGACGAATTGTTTAACAGCCGGCCTTGGATTGAATCTGGCGAGGGAAGAAGGCAACAAGCCTTGTCGTACGACGCTGCACTTGAAGCTAAGTGAGCGGCCGGAGTAGGGCAGCGGGCCCTTTTGTGAATGACCGGATGTGGGTCATTCCCGCCGGAACGCGGGCTGCTGGAAAGCAATGATTACCGCAAATGCAGACTGAAGAACGCAGCGGCTCTGGCGAGGGCGGTGCGGGTCTCGGGCGTGTTGGGGACGGAGGCCTGGAAGACGTGCGGCATGCCTTCGTATAGGTCGAGCACCGCCTCATGGCCGCCGCCGCGGATCGCCTGGTACTCCCGCACGAAATCGCTGAGGAGCAGCTCGTGCGTACCTCCCTGTATCAGCGTCGGTGGGAACGCCTTTGTGTAATCACCGTAGACGGGCGAGGCATAGGGGTTCTTCTGATCCGCGGCATCCGCATAGGCGTTCGCGCTCCAGCCCAAGCTGGC
>NZ_CAHJXA010000233.1 GCF_903644135.1 Sphingomonas bacterium
TGGGCGGCTTTGGCGGCCTGTTCGACCTCAAGGCGGCGGGTTTCGTCGACCCGCTGCTGGTCGCCGCCAATGACGGCGTCGGCACCAAGCTGAAGCTCGCGATCGAGTGGGACCGCCATGAGGGCGTCGGCATCGACCTGGTCGCGATGTGCGCCAACGACCTGATCGTGCAGGGGGCAGAGCCGTTGTTCTTCCTCGACTATTACGCCAGCGGTCGCCTCGATGTCGGCATCGCCGAGCGGGTGATCGCCTCCATCGCCGAAGGGTGTCGGCAGGCGGGCTGCGCGCTGATCGGTGGCGAGACGGCGGAGATGCCGGGCATGTACGCCGAGGGCGACTATGACCTGGCCGGCTTCTGCGTCGGCGCGATCGAGCGCGAGGCGCTGCTCACCGGCGCGGCGATCCGGCCAGGCGACGTGGTGCTGGGGCTGGCGTCGAGCGGGGTGCATTCCAACGGCTTTTCGCTGGTCCGCCGCCTTGCCGCCGACCGCGGGTGGAAGCTCGACCGGCCGGCCTTGTTCGATCAGGATCGGCTGCTGATCGACTGGCTGATGGCACCGACACGCATCTATGTCGCGAGCCTGCTGCCGCTGCTGCGCGAGCGGCGCATCCGCGGGCTGGCGCACATCACCGGCGGCGGCCTGCTGGAGAATATCCCGCGCGTGCTGCCGGAAGGGACGCGGGCGGTGATCGACGCCGACGCCTGGCCGCAGACCCGGCTGATGGCGTTCCTCCAAGCGCAGGGGGCGATCGAGCCCGAGGAGATGGCGCGCACCTTCAACTGCGGGATCGGCATGGTCGCGATCGTCGCCGCCGCCGACGCCGACGCCGTTACCGCCGCGCTGGAGCAGGCGGGGGAGACGATGTTCCGTATCGGCGCGATCGAGGCGGGCACGAAGGGCTGCACCGTCAACGGCAGCGCCGGAACCTGGAGCGCGCGCGCCGCTTGGTCTGGCTCGCATGACGGCTGACCAAGCCAAGGTAGCGGTGCTGATCTCCGGTCGTGGCACCAACATGATGGCGCTGGTCGAGCAGGCGAGCGGGTATGAGGTCGTGCTGGTCGCGTCCGACAGGCCCGACGCAGCCGGGCTGGCCTGGGCGCGCAATCGCGGCCTTGCCATCTTCGCGCAGTCGCCGAAGGGGATCGGCAAGGCGGCGTATGAGGATGCGCTCGACGCGGCGCTACGCACGGCGGGAGCCGGCACGATCGCGCTCGCCGGCTATATGCGCCTGCTCTCCGATGGCTTCGTCGCGCGTCGGCGGGGGCAGATCGTAAATATTCACCCCTCGCTGCTTCCCAATTACAAGGGGCTCGACACCCACGCGCGCGCGATCGCGGCAGGCGATGCCGTCGCGGGATGCTCGGTTCACCTCGTCACCGAGGAGCTCGATGGCGGCGAAGTGCTGGGCCAGACCGAGGTGGCGATCCTGCCCGGCGACGACGCCGACACGCTTGCCGCGCGGGTGCTCACCGCCGAGCATCGCCTCTATCCGACCATTCTCGCAGAGTTCGTGACCCGATGACCAGCCCGCTCGACCGCATTCGCGCTGCCGCGCTCGCTTTGCCCGAGGCTGAGGAGGCGCTCGACGATCGCGCGACGGTTTTCCAAGTCGATGGCAGGCCGTTCGCGAAGCTGTCTAGCACTATGCTTCATGTCCTGGCGATTAAGGAGGTATTCGACGACATCGACCTTGCCGGCGATCCCGACTGGACTACCGTCGAGGACCAGATCGCGCTCGGATGGGAACTCGCCGCGCCGCGCCGGTTGCTCGAGGCGGGCGGACGATGAGCGACACCTCCGCCGCCGCGAGTCGCCGCCGCTGGATCAGCATCGCCGAGCTGGTCGCGCTGATCGGCGTCGTTATCGCCGCGCTTGGGCTCTGGAACAGCTGGACGGACCGCCGTGAGAGCCGCGCCGCCCGCGCCGCGATGGATATGGCGGGCGCGCGCGAGCGTGGCCGCGTCGACCTGACCGGCACCGCGCGCAGCGGCGGCGAACTGCTGCTCGCCGATCCGCGCCACGACATCCAGGACGTGACGATCGCCTTCCCGAGCGTGCTGAGGGTCTCGACGCAGCACCCGCTGACCGATCCGGTGATCGATGCCGAACCGCTGCGCGACGCCCTGCTCAAGGGCAATCACCACCATGCCGGGCGATTGCCGGTACTGGTGACGACACGGATCGTCGACGGCGACGCGGCGCACAGCGCCAGCTCGATCTACGACGTCGTCTGGCTCGCCGAACGACCGCTAGCGGGGCTGGGCAAGCGGCGGCTGCGGTTGGAGAGCCTGCGCCTGCATCAGCATGGCGGCGATCAGCGGGCGCTCGATGCGCTGTGGGCGCGTGAGGCGGCGACCCGAGCGCGCTGATCCGCTCGCGTCGTCCTAGCCGACGATCTCGTCGGGCTGGAAGAAATAGGCGATCTCGGTCGCTGCATTCTCGTCCGAGTCCGACCCATGAACGGTGTTCGCCTCGATCGACTCGGCCAGTTCCTTGCGGATCGTGCCAGGTTCGGCGTTGGCGGGATTGGTAGCGCCCATGACGTCGCGATTGCGCTGCATGGCATTGTCGCCCTCCAGCACCTGAACCACCACCGGGCCGGAGATCATGAACGATACCAGGTCGTCAAAGAACGGCCGCTCGCGATGGACGGCGTAGAAGCCCTCGGCCTGCTCGCGGCTCATCAGGATGCGCTTCGAGGCGACGACGCGCAGGCCCGCCTCCTCCAGCATCCTGGTGACCGCGCCGGTCAGGTTGCGGCGGGTGGCGTCGGGCTTGATGATCGAAAAGGTACGGTTCGCGGCCATGACGGACATGGGCTCCTGATTGGCAAAGCTGGGAAAAGTGGCGTCGCCCTAGTCGCGGAGCGGCGGCATGGCAACCGGCGCGGTCATGCCGCCTGGCTCCAGCGGCCGTCATCATCCTGCTTCCAATAGCGCCGCTCGACATCCTTGCGGTCCGACAGCGCCCGCCATGCCGCCCGGGCTGCCTCGACGACATCGTCGCCGAAGAAGTGGAACGCGCGCTCGAACGCCAGCGCCTCCTCGCGCCAGACGCCGTCGACCAGCGCCACGAAGCGGGCATTGTTGGCGGGCTCGCCGGCCGCGGCGATCAGCACCGGCTGGTCGGCATCCGCATCGCCGCCGGCCTGCGCGTGCGGCAGGAAGCTGTCGGCGGCGTAGACCCATAACTGCCGGTCGAGCGCCGCGCGCTGCTCTGGATCGGCCGCGACCACCAGCAGGCGACCGCCACCCGCGACCACCCGCTCGGCGATGCGCGGCAGCGCCCGCTCCACCGCCGTCGCGGTCAGGTGGTAGAAGTCGACCTGCAGCGGCTCACCCCTCGAACCGGTCGGCCACATAGCGGTCGAGCAACCGCACGCCATAGCCGGTCGCGCCCTTGTCGTGGTGGCTGCCAGGCTTGTCCGACCAGACCATGCCGGCGATGTCGAGATGCGCCCAGTGCACGCCCTCGTCGACGAAGCGCTTGATGAACTGCGCCGCGGTGATCGACCCTGCGCCCTTGCCGCCGATATTCTTCATGTCGGCGATGGGGCTGTCGATCATCTTGTCATAGGCGTCCGCCAGCGGGAAGCGCCACAGCAGGTCGCCGCTCGCCTTGCCCGCGGCCAGCAGCGCGTCGGCCATCGCGTCGTCGTTGCTGAACAGGCCGCCATGCTCATGGCCCAGGCTGACGATCATCGCGCCGGTGAGGGTCGCCAGGTCGACGATCGCTTTGGGCTTGAACATCTTTTGCGTCCAGGTGATGGCGTCGGCCAGCACCAGCCGCCCCTCGGCGTCGGTGTTGAGCACCTCGATCGTCTGGCCGGACATCGAGGTGACGACGTCGCCCGGACGCTGCGCATTGCCGTCGGGCATGTTCTCCACCAGCCCGACGACGCCGACGACGTTCGCCTTCGCCTTGCGCAGCGCCAGCGCCTTCATCGCGCCGACGACCGCACCCGCGCCGCCCATGTCCCACTTCATGTCCTCCATGCCGGCGGCGGGCTTGATCGAAATGCCGCCGGTGTCGAAGGTCACGCCCTTGCCGACGAACGCCAGTTCGGGGTCGCCCTCCCCAGCACCGTTCCAGCTCAGCGCCAGCACCCGCGCTTCACGCCGCGATCCCTGGCTGACGCCAAGCAGCGCGCCCATGCCGAGCTCGGCCATCGCCGCTTCGTCAAGGACGGTCAGCGTCAGGCCGAGCCCCTCGACGCTGGCGGTCACCTGCGCGACGAAGCTTTCGGGATAGAGGATGTTGGGCGGCTCGGCGACGAGGGTGCGGGTCAGCGCCATGCCTTGGGTGACTGCATCCTGGTGCGCCCAGGCCGTGTCGATGCCGTCGGGAGCGCCCGCGACGACGATGCGGGTCAGGGTCGGCTTGGCCTTGTCGGCCAGCTTGGTGCGATAGATGTCGTGCCGCCACGCCCGCTGCGCCGCCGGCGATGAGCACGCCCGCACTGATCGGCACCTTGAGCAGCCGGTGGATGGCGACCATCAGGGCGGCGCTGATCTGCACCGTCGGCCCCTCGCGACCGACCGATC
>NZ_CAHJXA010000234.1 GCF_903644135.1 Sphingomonas bacterium
GCCCGGACCTATGTCGTCGCCGAGGCCGAGGACGGGCTGGTGCTGGTCGATCAGCACGCCGCGCATGAGCGGCTGGTGCTCGAACGGATGCGCGCGGCGCTGGCGGGCGGCACCGTCGCCTCGCAGTCGCTGCTGATTCCCGAAGTGGTCGAGCTCGACGAGCTCGCCTGCGACCGCCTCGAAGCGCGCGCGGAGGAACTGGCGGCGTTCGGGCTGGAGCTGGAGCGGTTCGGCGCGCGGGCGGTGCTGGTCCGCGCCACCCCGGCGCTGCTCGGCCATGCGGATGCGGCCGGGCTCGTCACCGACCTGGCCGACGAACTCGCCGCCTATGACGAGGCGCTGTCGCTGCGCGAGCGGCTCGACGCGGTGGCGGGTACGATGGCCTGCCACGGCTCGGTGCGCGCCGGCCGCGTGCTGTCGGTGGCGGAGATGAACGCCCTGCTCCGCGAGATGGAGGCGACGCCGCATTCAGGTCAGTGCAACCACGGCCGCCCGACCTGGGTGAAGCTCGACCTGAAAAGCGTGGAGAAGCTGTTCGGCAGGTGAGGTGCGGGGCGATGCCTAGGCGCAAAGCGATGAGTGACATCGATGTGTTATTTACGTGACAGTAGCGCCCGAATTGTCACGAAAGCCATTTCGGCCAACTTTACACGCCAACCAGCGCAGTTCATGCGCCACCCATGTTTGTCGCGGTGGCGTGCGCCACCGGCCGGCACGGGAATCGCGACTCGAAGCCGCACAAGCGGATGTGGGTCGCTTCAAAGGGAACTAGCCATGAATGACGTGAACTTCACTCGCCTGTTGCTGCGCGCAGGGATCTCGTCGGCCGCATTGCTGATGGGCCTGGTTGCCGCGCCGGCGATGGCGCAGTCGGCGCCTGCCGCGGCGACGCCGAACAATCCGTCGACGCTGCCCGTCGATCCTGCCCAGGCCAATACGGAGGCCACGCCAAGCGATCAGGACAAGGACGTCGTCGTCACCGGCACGCTGTTCCGCAGCGCGACCACCACCGCTTCGCCGGTCACCGTGTTGACCGCCGACAACATCGCCAAGGCTGGTGTCACCAACATCACCGATGCGGTGCGCTCGGTCGCGGCGGACGGTGCCGGCTCGATCGGCAACGCCTTCACCAGTGGCTTCTCGGCGGGCGGTGCAGCTATCTCGCTGCGCAACCTGGGCGTGTCGTCCACGGTAGTTCTGGTCGACGGGCTACGCTCGACGAACTTCCCGCTGAACGACGATGGCCATAACAGCTACACCGATCTCAACAGCATTCCGATCGTCAACGTCCAGCAGGTCCAGGTGCTGAAGGACGGCGCGTCCTCGCTATACGGTGCAGATGCCATCGGCGGCGTCGTGAACATCATTACACGCAAGCAGATGCGGGGCCTGGAGGTGGGAGCCGAGTCCGGCGTGTCGGATAAGGGCGATGGCCAGAAGTACCGCGCCCATCTGCTCGCCGGCTATGGCGATTACGAGAGCCAGGGCTTCAACGTCTATATCGGCGGCGACTATGAGCGTGACGGCAACATCACGGAGAAGTCGCGCGGTTTCCCCTTCAATACGATCGACCTCAAGCGGATCGGTGGCATCGATAACAATCGTGCCGACGATACACTGACCACGGCGACGCCGAACGCGGTCGTCACGCGGGTGACGCAGACCGACCTGAACAACCCGCTGGCAGGCACCGTGACCAACGCCACCACGCCGGCGATCTTCAACTCGCTGACCCCGCTGGCGAATTGCCCTTACGGCACCTTCTCCGAAAACACGGCGGCCCGCGTCGGCACGGCCTGCGCCCACAACCTGCAGAGCGAATATCTCGATATCCTGCCGTTTCAGGAGCGCTACGATGCCGTCGGCAGGGTAAGCCTGCGTATCAACTCAAACGTGGAAGCCTATGTCGCTGCGAGCTACTCGCGTGACCGGGTCGAGATCAATTCGATCCCGCGCGGCATCCGTCAGACACAGGCCTTTGGCGGCAGCCCGGCGACGGCAACGAGCAACCCCGGCATCGTGCTGCCGGTCTATGTCTGCTCGGCAGGCATCAACTGCTCGACCGCTGCAGATCGTCGTCTCGATCCGTACAATCCCTATGCAGCTGCCTATGCCGCCAATCCAGCGGCCGGCGCTGCACGCATATATTATCTGTTCGGTGACGTCCGTTCGGGCAGCACGCGCATCAACGAGGTGTATCGCATATCGGGCGGGTTGAAGGGTCATTTCGGCGACAGCTGGAGCTGGAATGTCGACGCTGCCTACTCGCGCGACAACCTCAACCTCACCAGCTACGGTAACCCGTACCTGCCCGGGCTGGTTCAGGCCATCAATACCGGTGCCTATAACTTCATCGATCCCAGCCAGAACTCGGCGGCGGTGCGCGCCATGGTGACGCCGGACGCCAACGCCCGGTCGCATTCGTCGGAAGCGACGCTCGACGCTTCCATCAGCCGCGCGCTGTTCACCCTGCCGGGCGGCGACGCGCGGCTCGCGATCGGCGGCCAGTTCCGCCGTGAGACGCTGACCAATAACAGCCTCAATCCCAACTTGAATTTCCCGGGTTTGACGACTGCTCAGGCCTATGGTGCCCGGTCGGTGGCGGCTGGCTTCTTTGAGGTCGATCTGCCGGTGTTCGACCTGCTCGACGTCGACGTGTCGGGTCGCTACGACCATTATTCTACGAATATCGGGCGCTTCTCGCCCAAGGTGACGGCTAAGTTCACGCCGGTGAAGGGCGTGGCGATCCGCGGCACCTATTCGGAGGGCTTCCGCGCACCGACCTTCGCCGAATCCGGTCCGCTCAGCTCCTATTCGGGATTCGTCGGTTACACGCCCGATGCGGGCTTCCGGGCAGCTCACCCGGCCAACGCGTCCTACACGGTCGCGTATCAGCTGGGTCGCGGCTTCACCGGCAATCCTCAAATTCAACCTGAGATCGCGCGCAGCTTCACCGCCGGCGCAGTCTTCGATCCAGTTTCGTGGCTGACGCTGACCGCCGACTATTTCCACGTCAAGAAGTCGAACCTG
The DNA here is from genome assembly GCF_903644135.1 of Sphingomonas bacterium. Classification (GTDB taxonomy): domain Bacteria; phylum Pseudomonadota; class Alphaproteobacteria; order Sphingomonadales; family Sphingomonadaceae; genus Sphingomonas. The sequence goes on from NZ_CAHJXA010000234.1 coordinate 3,031, forward strand.
ATCGTCACCGGCCCCTTGGTGTCGCAGGCGATCAACGCCTATTACTCGGTGGAAGGCCAGACCTTCGCATCGGCGGCAGCGGCGCAGACTGCGGCCTGCGCGGCAGTCGCAGCCACCGGGCAGGGCTATTCGTGCAACGTCGTCGACGGTGCCGATCCGTTCGCCCCCAATGCCCTGCCTCGCCTGCTGGTGCTGAACGCGCCTTATGTGAACTCGGCTTACGAGATCATTGCCGGGCTCGACTTCGGTGCGAATGCGCGGGTGCCGATTACGTCCAGCATCAGGTTCGACTCGCGTCTCGACCTGCAGGACACGCTGAACTACGACCTGCATCCTACCGGCGCACCGGTGCAGAGCTATGCCGGAACGGTCGGGCCGGAGGATTTGTCCTCGGGCGGCGGCACTCCGCGGTGGCGCGGAACCTGGCAGAACACGATTTCTGTCGGCAAGTTCGCGCTCACTGGAACGACCTACTTCGTCGGTCAGATGAGGGCGGTTGCCGCCGATCAGGCGACGTCCGTCAATGGCGATACGTCGTGCGCGACCGCGGCGATCTACAAGGACGCCAATGGCGGCAGCAGCTTCTGCACGATCCACAGCTTCATCTATACCGACGTGAACCTGACGGTGACGGTGAACGATCGCTTCCAGTTCTTCGGGACGGTCGGCAACATCGCCGGTGCGCACGCGCCGCTGTTCGCAAACACCGCCTACACTTCGCAGACCAACTATCTGGCGTCGTGGCATACCGCCGGCCTGATCGGCCGGACCTTCCGCGCTGGCGCGAACATCAAGTTCTAGTCACGTTGCTATAGCCACTCAGGAAGGGCGGTCTCGCAAGGGGCCGCCCTTTCCGTGTCAGCCAACGCTCAACACCGACGTACGAGACTTGCTGACTTCGGACGCATTCGGTTGATCACGAACGCCGACGACACATTGGAGGCCCGACCGGGAATCGAACCCGGGTGCAAGGATTTGCAGTCCTCTGCGTCACCACTCCGCCATCGGGCCCCGATGTCAGGGCGCGCAGATGCGGATTTTTTGGGTGGGGGTCAACCGTTCGTCGCTTGTGCCGGCCCCACTCGGGCGACAGGCATCGACAGATGTTGGCGCATCGCCATGTCCGCGCTAACACTCGGTCGACGATCTAGTGTGTTGCACCAATAAAACAGTTGTGCGACTAAGCGGGGCATGATGACGAGCCAGATGTACGATCCAGCGGCCCTGCGGCAGGCGATGGTGTCGAGCCAGCTGCGCACCAACGCAGTCAGCGATCAGCGCGTGGTCGCGGCGATGGCGGCGGTCGCGCGTGAGGACTACCTGCCGCGGGGGCTCAACGAGCTGGCTTATCGCGACACCGCGATCCCGCTGGGTGGCGGCCGCGCCGCCAACCTGCCGATGGCGACCGGCCGGCTGTTGACCGAAGCGGCGCTGGCGGCGAGCGACCGGGTGCTGCTGATCGGCGCGGCGGGGGGCTATGCCGCGGCGGTGCTGGCGGCGATCGTCGCC
>NZ_CAHJXA010000235.1 GCF_903644135.1 Sphingomonas bacterium
CTGGCTCGACGCCGGCGGCACCGTCGCGTTCGTCCTCGACGGCGAGCACCGCGCCGTGCGCCGCGCCATCACCACCGGCCGCCGCAACCCCGACCAAGTCGAGGTCACCGCCGGCCTCGCGCCGGGCGAGCGCATCGTCACCACCGCGCTCGGCACCTACGCCGCCTACCACACCCTCCTGCTCCGATAGGAACCGCCATGATCCAGCTCCAGGACGTCAGCCGCACCTATGCCTCCGACGAGGTCGAGACGACCGCGCTCGCCGACATCGACCTGGCTGTCGAGGCGGGCGAATTCGTCGCGATCATGGGCCCGTCAGGCTGCGGCAAGTCGACGCTGCTCAACGTGCTCGGCACGATCGACCGGCCGACCGGCGGCAAATATCTGTTCGAGGGTGCCGACATCGCCGCCGCCTCCGAGGCGTCGCTCGCCCGGCTGCGCCGCGACCGGCTGGGTTTCGTGTTCCAGAGCTTCAATCTGATCGACGAGCTGACCATCGCCGAAAATGTCGCGCTCGGCCTCGCCTATCGCACGATGCCGGGCAAGGAGAAGAAGGAGCGCGTGGCGGCGGCGATGGACCGGGTCGGCATCGCCCATCGCCGCGGCCACCATCCCCACCAGCTGTCGGGCGGGCAGCAGCAGCGCGCCGCCATCGCCCGCGCGATCGTCGGCGAGCCCCGCCTGATCCTCGCCGACGAGCCGACCGGCAACCTCGACAGCGACAACGGCGCGCAGGTGATGGACATCCTGCGGCAGCTCAACGGCGACGGCGCGACCATCGTCATGGTGACGCACAGCCCCGCCCATGCCGACGTCGCCAAGCGTACCGTCCACATGCTCGATGGCCGCATCCTCTCCTCCGCGCGCCGGGCCGCCTGACATGTGGACCTCGCTCTACCGCTCGCTCACCCGCCACCGCCTGTTCGCCGCGCTCAATATCGGCGGGCTGGCGCTGGGCATCGCGGTGTTCATCGTGCTGTTCCTGTTCGTGCGCTTCGAGACCGGGTTCGACGGGGTGCTGCCGGGACAGGACCGGCTGTGGGTCATGGAAGAGCGCTATGTCATGCCGGGCTACCCGACCGACACCAGCCCAAACACGCTGGGTAACGAACTCAACATCCTGCGCGCGGACTATCCGCAGCTTGTCGGCACGCGCTACAACCAGCTAGGGGTGGCCGTCCTTCAGGGCGCGCAGGCGACCGCCGAGGACCTTGCGGCAGTCGACTCGAACTACCTGTCTTTGATGCGCTTTCCGGCTATCGAGGGTGATCCCCGCGTCACGCTGGCCGATCCCAACGGCCTCGTCATCACTCAGAAGACAGCGCACAAATATTTCGGCAGCCAGCCCGCGATCGGGCAGACGCTGCGCATCTCGATCGATGGCACGATCTACGTCTATCGCGTCGGCGCGGTGCTGCGCGACATGCCCGACAACGTGACACTCAAGGCCGAGATGTTCGCGCCCTTGGTGCGCGCGCGCTTCGGCAATGAATGGTGGGATCACTGGGGCAGCACGTCGTTAATGACCCTGCTGCGCTTTCCTGACGCCGCCGCGGCGCGGGCGTTCGAGGCGCAACTCCCCGGCTTCCTTGATCGCCATGCCTATGCCAACAACAACATCAAGAAAGGCGAGTATTTCCAGTCGCTGCGGCCGCTGACCGCAATGCATCTCTACAGCCCCGGCGACCGCGCGATCGTGACGACGCTTGGGATCGTCGGGCTGCTGACGCTGCTGATCGCGATCGTCAACTACGTCAACCTGGCGACAGCGCGCGCCGGCCTGCGGGCGCGGGAAGTGGCGATGCGCAAGGTGCTGGGCGGTACGCGGCTTGCGCTGGTCGGCCAATTCCTTGGCGAGGCGCTGGCGACCGTCGCGCTGGCGGCGCTGATCGGGCTGGCGCTGGCGGAGATCGCGTTGCCGTTCGTCAACGCGCTGGGCGGGACGACGCTGGCGATCCGCTATCTCGGCGCGGACGGCATCGTCGCTCCGCTGGCGGCGCTGGTGCTCGCGGTGGGACTGGTCGCCGGCATCTACCCGGCGTTCGTCCTGTCCGGCTTCCGTCCTGCCGCCGTGCTCGCCTCGACTCGCGCGCCGGGTGGTGGACGGGCGGGCGCGCGGCTGCGCGGCGCACTGGTGGTGGTGCAGTTCGCGATCGCCATCGCCTTTGCGATCGCCACCGCCACCATGCTGACGCAGACCGCGCACATCCGCGCCGCCGATCTCGGCTTCCGTCGCGACGGGCTGGTGATCGTCCGCTCGATGTACCTTGGCGGCATCGACGCGGCACAGCGCGCGGCGATCCTGCGCGGTTTCGCCCGGGTGCCGCATGTCACCGGCGTCACCATCGCCAACAACGCGCCGGGCGACCAGTCCACGACCAACTTCTCGGGCTATGCGCGGCCGGGCGCGACGGGCCCGCTGGTGTCGCTGATGGATGTCGGCACCGGCCGCGATTACTTCGCCGTCTATGGTGCCAGGCTGATCGCGGGCCGCCTGTTCGACGCCGCGCACGCCGACGACCGGGGTCTGTTGTCGCCCGATGAGCGCAAGCGGATCGCCGCAAACGCCGTCGTCAACCGCAAGGCGGTCACGGCGCTCGGCTTCGCCTCGCCCCAAGCGGCGCTGGGCAAGACGATCAGCAATGGCGTGAGGACATCGACGATCATCGGCGTGGTCGACAATGTCCGGTTCCGCAGCCCGCGCGATCCGGTCGATCCGGTCGCCTATACCTACAATACGGTCGACGTCCTCTCGCCCTACGGTGCGGTGCGCTACAGCGGCGTCGATACCAAGACGATGATGATCTCGCTGGAGGCGGCGTGGAAGCGGGCGGTGCCGGGCGTCCCGTTCGAGGCGCGCTCGGTCGAGGAAAATCTGTTCGAGCGCTATTACAAGGCAGACGCCCAGCGCGCGCGGCTGTTCACGATCGGGGCGGTGCTGGCGGTGGTGATCGGCTGCCTCGGGCTCTACGGCCTCGCCGCGTTCGACACCGCGCGGCGGGTCAAGGAGATCGGCATCAGGAAGACGCTGGGTGCCTCGACCGGCGACGTGCTGCGGCTGTTGATCGGGCAGTTCATGCGGCCGGTGCTGCTGGCCAATCTCCTCGCCTGGCCGCTCGCCTTCGTGGCGATGCGGCGATGGCTGTCGGGGTTCGACGACCGGGTGGCGCTGTCGCCGCTGTTCTTCGTGGGAGCCAGCATCGTGGCGATACTGATCGCCGCCGCCACCGTCGTCGGCCAGGCCTGGCGCGTCGCCCGCGCCGAACCCGCCCGCGCGCTGCGACATGAGTGATCCAGATGTCCGCGCTGGCCGCTCTCTATCGCTCGATCAGCCGACATCCGCTCTACTCGGCGCTCAACATCGGCGGCCTCGCGCTCGGCATCGCAGTGTTCCTGGTGCTGTCGTTGTTCGTGCGGCACGAGCAAAGCTTCAACCGCTTTCCCGGAGCCGAGCGGTTATGGGTGATGCAGGAGCGCTACGACGCCCCGGGCCGGCCTGCCATCGACAGTCCGCACGTCATGGGCGGCGAGCTCGACCTGCTCCGCCACGACTTCCCGGGCTTGGTCGGCGCGCGCTGGAGTGCGATCGGCGGCACCATCCTGCGCGACGGCGAAGCCAGCACGGAGAACCTCGTGCTGATCGACCCGGCATTCCTGCCGCTGTTCGACTATAGCGTCGTGGCAGGCGACGCGGCACGCACGCTGACCGCGCCCGATGGCGTCGTCATCAGCCAGAGGATGGCGCGCCGCTATTTCGGCGAGCGCTCGCCGATCGGTCGTCCGCTGACGCTGATGATTGGCCGGCTGACGCAGGCCTTCACCGTCGGCGCTGTCGTTGCCGACGCGCCGCGCAGCACGGAGTTCAACGGCAGCCTGTTCGTGCGAATGACCCGCGACCGCGTCGAGGCCGCCGCCTACGACCATTGGAACGTCGCGGTGGGCTGGACCTTCCTGCGCTTTCCCGACGCCGACGCCGCCCACCGCTTCGAGGCGGGGCTGCCCGCGTTTCTAGGACGGCACGCATTTCCCACAGGCGAGGTGAAGCGAGCGGAGTACCGGCAATCGCTGCGCCCGCTGGCGGCGATCCACCTCTTCCTCAACGGCGAGCGGGAAACGGTCGCGACGCTGCAGGTCGTGGGTGCGCTCACGCTGCTGATCGCGATCGTCAACTACGTCAATCTCGCGACCGCACGCGCCGGGCTGCGGGCGCGCGAGGTGGCGATGCGCAAGGTGCTGGGTGCCACCCGCCGCGCGTTGATCGGTCAGTTCCTGGGCGAGGCGCTGGCGACCGTCGCGTTGGCGGCGCTGATCGGACTGGCGCTGGCCGAGCTGGTGCTGCCGTTCGTCAACGCGCTGGGCGGGACGGAGCTGGCGATCGACTATGTCGGAGCGAATGGGATCGTGGTGCCGCTGGCGCTGCTCGTGCTGGTGGTGGGCTTGGCGGCCGGCACCTATCCCGCGCTGCTGCTGTCACGCTTCCAGCCCGCCGCCGTGCTGGCCTCGGTGCGCGCGCCGGGCGGTGGCCGCGCGGGCGCGCA
>NZ_CAHJXA010000236.1 GCF_903644135.1 Sphingomonas bacterium
CGGATCGGCGGGCCCGAGCAGGGTCGTCCGAGCGGCGATCAGGTTCAGGTAATGCGCCTCGGCGTCGGCGGGGCGGTCCCCGTTCGCCAGCGCCCAGGCCCGCTGGTCCAGCTTGAGCGCCGTCCCGATCCGGCGACCGCCGACCGTCGCAACCGCTGCCGCGGGGGTCAGCGAGGCGAGCGGCGCGAGCGCGGTCAGGTTGGCGGCGAAGGGCTGCATGAACACCTCGCCATGCCCGCCCGCCAGCACGGCCGCAACCTCGGCCGTGTCGCGGCGCGCGAAGGCGGCTGCGGCGACCAGAGCCAGCGACGAGCAGCCCGTGACCTCCGCCCCCCAGCCCAGCGCCAGTCCGCGGGCCGCAGCGATGCCGACGCGTACGCCAGTGAAGCTGCCCGGGCCGACATCGACCAGGATATGAGGGGCACGGCCGCCGCCGGGCAGTTCGGCGACCATCGCCACCAGCCGCTCGGCATGGCCACGCCCGGCCACCTCATGGAAGCGGGCAACCACGATGCCGTCCTCGATCAACGCCACCGAACAGGCGGCGGTGGCGGTCTCGATGACGAGGGTCAGCACGGGATGTGACGCGGGATCAGGCGATCCGGTTGAACTTGCCGAAATCGGGTCGCGGCGACCGGCCATAGACGGTGGAAGGATCGCCATGACCCAGCGTCGAGATGAAGTTGGACCGCACCCCCGGCTGGTCGGCGAAGAAGGCGAGGTCGACCTTGCCGTTGTCGAAGCCCGACATCGGCCCGGTGTCGAGGCCGAGCGCCCGCGCCGCCATGATGAAATAGGCGCCCTGCAGCGTCGAGTTGCGCATCGCCGACACCTCGCGCAACTCGGTATTGCCGTCGAACCAGGGCTTGGCATCGGTGTGCAGGAACAGCTCGTGCAGCTGCTCGTGAAAGTTGATGTCCATGCCGATGATGACGGTCACCGGTGCCTTCAGGATCTTGTCGCCATTGGCGCCGCTGGCGCACTCGGCAAGCTTGGCCTTCGCCTCGTCGCTGGTGCACCAGATCAGCCGCGCCGGCATCTGGTTGACGCTGGTCGGACCCCATTTCATCAGGTCCCAGATCGCGTGCAGCTCGGCCTCGGCGACCGGCTCGTCGGTATAGCCGTTATAGCTGCGCCCGGCGCGGAACAGCTGGTCGAGGGCTTGGTCGTTAATCGCTGGCATCAGACGGCTCTCACTTCAGTGACTTCTGGGACGTAATATTTCAGCAGCTGCTCGATCCCGTTCTTCAGCGTCGCCGACGACGACGGGCAGCCAGCGCAGGCCCCCTGCATCTGCAGAAAGACCTTGCCCTGATCGAAGCCGCGATAGACGATGTCGCCACCGTCGTTCGCGACCGCCGGGCGGATGCGCGTCTCCAGCAGGTCCTTGATCTGCTCGACGATGTCGGCGTCCTCGGGGTTGGTCGGGAACTCGGCATCGGCAGGCGGCACCGCGAAGCCCGCGCTGGCGGCCCGGAACAACGGCATCTGCGCGCTGAAATGATCGAGCAGGATGCCGAGCACGTCGGGCTTGAGCATCCGCCACTCGACGCCAGGTCCAGCGGTGACCGACACGAAGTCGCGGCCGAAGAACACGCCGGTCACGTCGCCCAGCCCGAACAGCGCCTCCGCCAGCGGGCTCGCCTCCGCCTCTTCCGGGGTGGCGAAGTCGCGGGTGCCGGTTTCCATGACGGAGCGGCCCGGCAGGAACTTTAACGTCGCCGGGTTGGGCGTGGTCTCGGTCTCGATCAGCATGGGCCGCATGTGGCGCGGGGAAGGGCAGGGCGCAAGCGGCTCTTCTCGCAATGACGGGACGAGCCCGGGGTGACGGGGGTGAGGAGCCCAACCGCCGCAGCAAAGCCGCGTCGTCAGTCGGCGGCTATGCCGCCGCTGGCCGGGCTCGGCGATTACTCCGAAATTAGCTCCGCTAATTCCGGACGCCGAGCTCAGACATCGAGCTGCTTCACCGCCGCGTTCCACTGGCTGATGTTGTCGCGTGCCTCCTGCACGAACGCCGAGCGGCGCACGAAGCCGAGGAAGAAGTCGGCGAACCACTTGCCGGGGTTGCGCAGCGGCCGCTCGAACTGAACCAGCAGCACCACTCGCGTGCCGTCGGTGTCGTTCCACACCTCATGCTGATAGGTGTCGTCGAACACCAGGGTCTCGCCTTCCGCCCAGCGCACGATGCGGTCGTGGACGCGCATCCGGACGTCGCCGTCGCGCGGCACGAGCAGGCCGAGGTGACAGGTGATTAGCCCCTTGGTGACGCCGCGATGCTCGGGGATGTGGGTGCCGGGGGCCAGTATCGAGAAGAACGCGCTGTTGAGGCCGGGGATGCGCTCCACCAGGGCGGAGGTCTGCGGACAGCGATTGGCGTTCTCGTCGATGCGGAAGCCATAGCCCCAGATGAAGAAGGAGCGCCACTTGTTGACCTCGGCGATCGAGCGGTGATCGGGGCTGATCGTCGCGAGGCTCGGCGACGCCTCGCCGCGCAGCGCCACCGCGATCGCCTCGTCGCGGATCGTCTCCCAATGGTCGCGCAGGATCGCGGTCCAGGCGAAGTCGCGCGTGTCCAGCACCGGATCGTTGGGAACCAGCGACGAGGAGGCGATCAAGCGGTCGAACACGCCGCGCAGATGCTTGCCCAGCTTGATGATCAGCGGTCGGTTGGTCTCCGCCTTCATCTCCGCGCCCGGAGCCGGCGCGCCGGAGATGACGTTCAGGTCGGGAACCATCAATGGCTCGGTACGCCCGCCCGAATCCGGCCGCATTCCGGTCTTGGTCGCTGCTCGCTTCGTCGTCGTTGCAACCGTCATTGCAGATCATCCCATCGGTGGGCTTGTAGGCCGTGTCGCGCGGCAACGCTCGGGATCGCCGCCGCGTTGCGAGTGCCCCGCTAGGCTCACACCGGGGCAAAATAATGGCGTAATCCGGCGGCTTCGCGACCAGGACCAATGACGACGAGATGACGCGCGCGCGGCTGGTAGGGGCGCGGCGGCGTCGCTAAAGGAAGCCGATGGCGTATCCTCCGCGCGTGTTCCGCGTCCCCGCTCTCCTGCTGGCCCTGCTGCCGATCGCGCCGGCGATCGGCCAGGTCGCAGCACCGTCGCCGATCGTTACTGATCCGGGCGTGCCCTCGCTCGCCGGCATCGACCGCAGCGCCTGGCTCTACAAGGGCAGCGATCTCGTCCAGGACCCGGCCTGGCATTTCGGCACGTTGGCCAACGGCGTGCGCTATGCGGTGCGGCGCAACGGCGTGCCGCCGGGGCAGGTGTCGATCCGGGTGCGGATCGATGCCGGCTCGCTGGAGGAGACAGAGGGCCAGCGCGGCTACGCCCATTTCATCGAGCACCTGACCTTTCGCGGCTCGCAATATGTCGCCGACGGCGAAGCGAAGCGGGTGTGGCAGCGGTTCGGGGCGACCTTTGGCGCGGACACCAATGCCCAGACCTCGCCGATCGCGACGCTCTATAAGCTCGACCTGCCCTCGGCGACGCAGGCCGGCGTCGACGAGAGCCTCAAGATCCTGTCGGGCATGATTGCCAAGCCAGCGATCACGCAGCAGGCCGTCACCGGCGAACGTCCGGTGGTGCTGGCCGAGCAGCGCGAGCAGCCGGGTCCGCAGGTCCGGCTCAGCGATGCCAGCAACGCGCTGTTCTTCGCCGGCCAGCCGCTGGCGGCGCGCTCGCCGATCGGGCTGGTGCCGGTGATCGAGGCGGCGACGCCTGCGAGCATCCAGGCCTATCACGACCTTTGGTATCGCCCGGAGCGCGCGGTGGTGATCATCGCCGGCGACATGGATGCCGAGCTGCTGGAGCAGCTGGTGGTCAAGAACTTCTCCGCCTGGCGCGGCGTCGGCCCGGCTCCTGCCGAGCCCGATTTCGGCCAACCGACTGCCGGTCATCCGGACGCGGCGACGATCGTCGAGCCCGGCATCCCGGTGCTGGTCTCGGCGGTGACGCTGCGTCCGTGGCACTTCAACGCCGACACCGTGACCTTCAACCAGCGGCGGCTGGTCGACATGCTGGCGACGCGGCTGATCAGCCGCCAGCTAGAGCAACGTGCGCGCGCCGGCGGCAGCTTTCTCCAGGCCAGCGTCAGCCTGGAGGATGCGCTGCGCTCGGCCAACATCACGGCGGTGCAGGTGGTGCCGGCGGGCGACGACTGGGCGGCGGCGCTGCGCGACGTGCGCGGCGTGATCGCGCAGGCGATGGCGACGCCGCCGACCCAGGCGGAGATCGATCGCGAGCTGGCCGATGTCGATGCCGGGATGCGCAGCGAGGTCGAGACCTCGCGCGTCGAAGCCGGCGCGAGCCAGGCCGACAACATGGCCGCCGCGCTGGACATCCGTGAGACGGTGACCACGCCCGCCGCCTCCTACGACGTGTTCAAGGGCGCGCGGGCGAAGGGGATGTTCACCCCCGCCGCGCTGCTCGCCTCGACCAGGCGACTGTTCCAGGGAACGGCGACGCGGGGCATCGTCAACCTCCACGCCGCCGATCCGGCCGCGCCGGCCAAGCTGGTGGCGG
>NZ_CAHJXA010000237.1 GCF_903644135.1 Sphingomonas bacterium
CTGCCGCCGCGAGCCACTCCGCGCCGCCGTCGCGGTGGCGTGTCGAGCCATCGCCGCGCGTCGCCACCCGGCCGTACACCGGTCGGTCGCGGTCGGCGGGCGAGCCGCCGAACATCGCGGCGATGTTGCCATAGGTAGCAGGATCACGCCCATCGAGGCTGAGCCGATCGTTGAGGTAGCAGGCCGTCGCCCAGGCGGCCTCGGGATCGGGCGTCATCGCGATGATCCGCTTGCCCCAATACATGCGCAGGTTGTTGTGCATCCAGCCGTCGATCAGAAACTGGCGCTGGCAAGCGTTCCACGTCTGGTCGTGCGTTTCGCCGCGCAGCATTGCGGCGAGCGGTTCGGCATCGGGGCGTGGATCGTGCGCGTGCGCGGCGAGCGCCTCCCGAGCCCAGCCTGCGACCCGGTCGTAGCGTTCGGGCGCGTCGAGCATACGCGCCTGATAATGGAACCACTCGCGCCAGCCGAGCAACTCATCGGCGAACTTGGTCTTGTGCTGGCCACCGGCCTTGGCCTTGATGACGGCGGCCATCACCTCGCGCGGGCCGAGTACGCCGAAGTGGAGGTAGGGCGACAGGCCGCTCGCGCCCTCCGCCCGTGTGGCATCGTTGCGCGACGAGGCGTAGCCGGGCAGCACCTCCGCGACCAGCCGCGCGAGCCGCGCCTCGGCCGCAGCACGACCGGCGGGATGCATGACACTGACCGGCAGCGTGTGGTCGATCTCCAGCCCCGCGACCAGCGCGTCGAGGTCGACCGCCTCCAGCCGGTCCGGCACGAACGGCCATAGCCCGTCATAAGGCGCGACGCCCGCCGCTTCGTCCTGCGCCTCCAGCCATGCCGTGCGTTCCGGCTCATGCCGGCGCAGGAAGCCCGAGCGGCCGCGGATGTCGTCGCCGAGCACGGCCGGCGGCACCAGGCAGGCGGCGTCGACCGCAAGGACCGGCACGCCGACACGCGCCGCGACCCCGCTCGCTTGCCGGCGGGTAATGGAGGTCGGCTGGTCCTCCAGCACGACCGCAGCGGCGTCCGCGGCGAGCCGGAGGACCAGCCCTTCCTCGCGCCGGTCAGCCCGGTCGACATGCTGAACGCACGCCAACCCGCGCTCGCGACACCCCGCGGCCAAGTCCACGCTCGCGCCAAGAATGAAGCGGTGCAGCCGGTCGGACGCATAGGGGTAATCCTCCCCCAGGCCATGATAGACCAGCACCGGCAGCCTTAACTCGTTGCCCAGCCGCACGGCCGCATCGATCACCGGATTGTCGCGCGCGCGCAGCGCCTGCCGCAGCCAGCACAGCACATAGCGACCATCGGCGTTCGGCGCGCAGTCGTTGAGCGCCCGGACGCGAGGCGCTTCACGCCAGTCGGCAAGGCCGGCCGGTAGATGCAACGTCACCATCCCATGCTGCCCGGTCCGCCCTTGAACGGCCCGGCAAGATGCGAGGTGATCCAGCCGCCATAGAACGCGCCCGGCTGAGGCACGACCGTCTCGCCATCGACCGTGCAACGATCGAACGGTGCCGCATAGAACGCGACATGGTCACGCAGCGGCGCGAACGGTACGGTCGGCGTCGCGTAGCTCCAGCCGACGCACGGCAGGACATCGCCGTCGACGATCACGTCCCAATAGGCCGCGGCACCCTTCCACTCGCAGAACGAGCTGCCATCGGCACGGCGCAGCATCCCCGCGGTGATGTCGCCGCGCGGGATATAGTAGCTTGGCGGGTGGCTGGTCTCCAAGGTGCGGATGGCCGAGCGCGTGTCCGCAACGATGCGCCCGCGATGCTCGATAACGATCCGCGCGGCAGTCGGCTCGGCAACCGCGGGACGAGGATAGTCCCAGACGCTCTCCTGTCCCGCACCTGCCGGATCAGCGCGTGGCCTCATGTCCGCGACACCCGATGGGCAAGACGCTGCAACCCCGGCCTCACTGTCAGGAACGCCAGATAGGTACGTTCGAGCAGCCGCAGCGCCAGCGGCGACCGCGCGAGCAGGCCCAACGGGCGCAGCAGCGGGATCGCCCGCCACATCGCCGCGAACGCCGCAGCCCCCGACAGCAGCGTGTCACCTTCCCTGGCATGGAACCGCGCAAGCAGTTCTCGCCGGTCGATCGGGCACGTCTCAGCCGTGGTCGCATCGACGAACCGGATCGCACCGCGCCAATCCAAGCGCCGCATCAGCGCGATCTCACGGCGGCAGAGCGGACATGCGCCGTCATGCCAGACTGTCAAGGTCGTCATGGACGCTATATGGGAGGTCGGCGGCGTTTCGCATCACGATTGTGTTTACAGGCGACCGCGAAGGTGTCCTTCAGGATCCGAAGCGGACGCTCTATCTGTCCGCCGCGTCATCCAAATGCCTTCGCGATCGCTTACAATCACCAACTGCCTACTGGTCGTTGTGAGCGACGACGAACAGCCGCTGATAGAGCACCGCTCAAGGTTAATCTTCTAAATCTATATGCGAAATTAACAACGTGGTGTTTCTAGGCTGCTGACGCCGAGTGATCTATCTTGGTGCAACGTCTCTTGGAGTGCCGACCCGCAAACTTCGATTACTCAAGCTGGCAGCTCAAACCCGGCCGCCTTGATCGCCGCCAGCGCCGCATCCTGGTCCTGCGTGGTGTTGCCGCCGGACAGGCCGATGCCGCCGACCAGCCTGCCGTTGTCGAACAAGGCATAGCCGCCGCCCACCGGCATCATTCGCGGCAGGTTCGCAAGCGGGGCGACCTGGGGATCGGCGATATAGTCGTTCCAGACGCTGGTCGGGTAGCCGTAGGACGCGGCCGTCCACGCCTTGTTGATAGCGACGTCAGCGGTGAGGAACGCGGCACCGTCGCTCCGCGCGAAGCCTTTCAGCGCGCCGCCGGCGTCAACGACGGCAACGGCCGCCTCGAACCCGGCGGCGTCGGCGGCGCTCAGTGCGGTCTCGACCAGCAGGTTGGACGCCGCGGTCGAGACGGACGCAGTGGCGACGATGCGTGTGAGTTCGTTGGTCATGGTGTCAGGTCCTCGATGTGTTTGGTGATTGATGACGCCGGGTTCAGGCCCAGCCTTCGAGCACGACCTTGCCGCGCATGGCGTTGCTCTCGACCATGGCATGGGCGCGCTTCAGATTGGCCGCGTCGATCGGCGACAGCCGCTCGGTCGCCGTGGTGCGCAGCCGACCGGCGTCAATGAGCCCGGCGACCTCAGCGAGGAGCCGGCCCTGCGCGTCGAGGTCCGCCGTGGCGAACAGCGGCCGGGTGAACATCAGCTCCCAGTGGATCGACACCGACTTGCGCTTGAACAGCACCGCGTCGAGCGTGGCGGGGTCGTCGATCAGCGCGAACCGGCCCTGCGGCGCGATCAGCTCGGCGATGGCGGCGAGGTGCCGGTCGGTATGGGTCGTGGAGAAGACGAAGGCGGGCGCGCCGATGCCGAGGGCGGCGATCTGGGGCGCGAGCGGCCGCGAATGGTCGATCACGTGGTGGGCGCCCATCGCCGTCGCCCAGGCCTGCGTCTCCGGACGCGAAGCCGTCGCGATGACCGTCAGGTCGGTCAGTTGCCGCGCGAGCTGGACGGCGATCGAGCCGACCCCGCCGGCGCCGCCGATCACCAGCAGCGCGTTGCCGGCGCCCGGCACCGGCCTGCGCACGTCCAGGCGATCGAACAGCGCCTCCCAAGCGGTGATCGATGTCAGCGGCAAGGCGGCCGTGTCGGCCCAGCCGAGCGACGCCGGCTTGCGCGCGACGATCCGCTCGTCGACCAGATGCCGCTCTGCGTTGGTGCCGTCGCGCGCGATGCTGCCGGCGTAGAAGACCTCGTCGCCGGGGCGGAAGGACGTGACCTCCGGCCCGATCGCCCGGACGATGCCCGCGGCGTCCCAGCCAAGGACGCGCGGATCTTCGCCGGTCGGGGCGGCGCTGCCGCGGATCTTCACGTCGACCGGGTTCACCGACACCGCCCTGACCTCGACCAGCAGGTCGCGCCTCGTGGCAACGTGCTCGGGCAGGTCGATGTCGATGAGGGAGTGGGGCCGGTCGATCGGACCGGGTTGCCTGTAGCCGATGGCCTTCATGGGAATGCTCCGGTTGTTCGGAGCAGAGATAGACCTATGTTCGACGCCGTTCAGTACGCACAAAGACCGCCCATAGTGTCGAAAAGGATACTGTCATGGCCAAGGCTCGCCACTCGCGGCTGGATTGCGATCCCGCCTGCCCCGTCGAGGCCGCCGTCAGCCTGATCGAGGGCAAGTGGAAGTGCGTGATCCTGTGGCACTTGCGCGAGGAGGGAACGCTGCGCTTCGGCGAGCTGCGCCGGTTCCTGCCGGACGTGACGCAGCGGATGCTGACCAACCAGCTGCGCGAGCTGGAGAGCGACGGGCTGGTCGGCCGCGTCGTCTACGCGCAGGTGCCGCCGAAGGTCGAGTACAGCTTGTCGGAGCGGGGGCGCACGCTGTCGCCCATCCGTATCCCTGCGGTGGGGGCCGCCTTGTCGGGCGCGGGTGATCGGCTGACCTAGCACTGGTGCAAGCGACGGTGTTT
>NZ_CAHJXA010000238.1 GCF_903644135.1 Sphingomonas bacterium
ACAGTGCAAGTTGGAAGTGAGGTTTAGGGTCGTAAGTTGATTGCAAGTGCTCATTGCGGTCTGCCACACGAGTCAGCTGCGGGCGTCTTCCAATGCGGAGAGTAGCCTGGAAAGCGCCGGCTTCGCGGTCGACTATGTCGCGCTGGCCGACGCCGAGACGCTCGCGGACCCGGCGGACGGCCGTCCCCGCCGGCTGCTCGCGGCCGCCCGGCTCGGCACGACCCGGCTGATCGACAACATCGCCGTAGAGGCTCGGACCGGCACCGACGAACACGGTTAACCGCGTTAACCATTTGGTGACGCGACTCGCGCCATGATCGTCCTCGACACAAAGGGGACGATCGATGGGGAATAGTCTGAAGAGCGCGAACTTCCTGCTGGAAAGCCGCATCGCCGACGCGGCGCAGGGCAATTCGGCGGCGCTGTACGATCTGGGCGTCTGTTACCAGACCGGCACGGCGGGCGCGGGCATCGACCTGATCGAGGCGCATAAATGGTTCAACCTCGCCGCCGTCGCGGGGCTGTCGCAGGCGCAGGACGCGCGCAGCGAGGTCGCCGAGGACATGACCGCGCGCGAGATCGCGACCGCACAGGCGGCGGCGCGGGCCTGGCTGGGGATGACGCGGGCGCGGGCAGCCTGAAGCGAGCCGTCGTCAAGTTTCGTCCGGGACGACGAAGCTGACTGACTACACCTTCACCGGCTTTTTCTTCGCAACAGGCTTCTTCGCTCCGGCTTTCGCTGCCGCAGGCTTGGCCGCCTTCTTGGCCGGCGCCTTCTTCCCCTTCTTGGCTACCGGAGCCGCGGCAGCGCGCGCGTCGATCAGCTGCGCCGCCTCCTCCAGCGTCAGCGCCTCGATCGCGATCGACTTGGGCAGCGTCGCGTTGGTCTCGCCATCGGTGACGTACGCGCCGTAGCGCCCCTCCATCAGCTTGATCTCCGCCTCGGTGCGCGGGTGCTTGCCCAGCTCCTTGAGCGGCGCGCGTGCGGCCCCGCGCTGCGGCCGGCCGCCGCCCGCCGCCGCCTCGGCCAGCTTGACCACCGCGGCGTTCATGCCGGTCTCGAATACCTCCGCGGTCGAGGTCAGCCGTGCATATTTGCCGGCATGGGCAAGGTACGGCCCATAGCGGCCGATCGCGGCGGTGATCGCCTCGCCGCTCTCCGGATGGGTGCCGACGGTGCGCGGCAGGCTGAGTAGCTTGAGCGCCCATTCGAGGTCGAGGTCGATGTCCTTGGGGATCGACGCCCGCTTCGCCTCCTTGCCCTCGCCAAGCTGGATGTACGGCCCGAACCGCCCCGACTTGCGCTCGACCGGCAGGCCGGTCTCGGGGTCGTTGCCCAAGGTCTCCGGGCCGCTGTCCTCGCCCGCACCCTCGCCGCCTTGCGCGAAGCGGCGGGTGTATTTGCACTCCGGATAGTTGGAGCAGGCGATGAACGCGCCGAACTTGCCGCCGCGCAGCGCCAGGCTGCCGACGTTGCAATTGGGGCAGAGCCGCGGATCGGTGCCGTCCGCCTTGTCGGGGAACAGATAGGGCGCGAGGAACTGGTCGAGGACGGCGGTGATCTCGCTCGGCTTCTGCTCCATCACATCGGCGGTCAGCGGCTTGAAGTCGCGCCAGAACGCCGCCAGCACCGCCTGCCACTCGGCGCGGCCGCCCGACACGTCGTCCAGCTCCTCCTCCAGCCCGGCGGTATAGTCGTAGCCGACATAGCGTTCGAAGAAGCGTTCGAGGAATGCGGTCACCAGCCGGCCGCTCTCCTCGGCGAAGAAGCGGTTCTTCTCGATCCGCACATAGGCGCGGTCTTTCAGCGTCTTGATGATCGAGGCGTAGGTCGAGGGGCGGCCGATGCCCAGCTCCTCCATCCGCTTGACCAGCGACGCCTCAGAGAAGCGCGGCGGCGGCTGGGTGAAATGCTGCTCGGCGTCGACCGATTTCTTGGCCGGCGCATCGCCTTCGCGCAGCCGGGGCAGGCGGCGGGCGTCCTCGTCGGCGCTATCGTCGGACCCCTCCTCGTAGAGCGCGAGATAGCCGGGGAACAGCACCACCTGCCCGGTCGCGCGCAGCACGGTGCGGCCGGTGCCATCGGCGAGGTCGACGCTGGTGCGCTCCATCCGCGCCGACGCCATCTGGCTGGCGAGCGCTCGCTTCCAGACCAGGTCGTAGAGCCGCGCATGGTCGCCGCCGCCGACGCGGTCCTTGGTGAAGTCGGTCGGCCGGATCGCCTCGTGCGCCTCCTGCGCGTTCTTGGCCTTGGTCTGGTACATGCGCGGCTTGTCGGGGACGTAGCCGCCGTCGTAGCGGTCGACGATCGCGGCGCGCGCGGCCGAGATTGCGCTGCCATCCATCTGCACGCCGTCGGTGCGCATATAGGTGATCGCGCCGTCCTCGTAGAGGCCCTGCGCGATCCGCATCGTGTGGTCGGCGGAGAAGCCGAGCTTGCGCGCCGCCTCCTGCTGGAGGGTCGAGGTGGTGAAGGGCGGCGGCGGATTGCGCGTCGCCGGCTTGGTCTCGACCGACTGGACGCTGAAGCGGCCTTCCTCGACCGCCGCCTTGGCGCGCAGCGCGTCGCCTTCGTTGCCGATGCTCAGCCGGTCGAGCCGCTTGCCCTCCCACTGCGCCAGCCGCGCCACGAACGGCGTGCCGTCCTGCTCCAGCGTGGCGGTAACCGACCAATATTCCTGCGCCGTGAACGCTTCGATCTCACGCTCGCGGCTGACGATCAGGCGTAGTGCCACCGACTGGACGCGCCCCGCCGACTTGGCGCCGGGCAGCTTCCTCCACAGCACCGGCGACAGGGTGAAGCCGACCAGATAGTCGAGCGCGCGCCGCGCGCGATAGGCGTCGATCAGGTCGGTATCGAGCTCGCGCGGGGCTTTCATCGCCGCCAGGATCGCCGGCTTGGTGATGGCGTTGAAAGTGACGCGCTCGACCTCCTTCGGAAGAGCCTTGCGCGCACGCAGCACCTCGCGGACGTGCCAGCTGATCGCCTCCCCCTCGCGGTCGGGATCGGTCGCGAGGATCAGGCGGTCGGCGGTCTTGGCGAGGTCGGCGATCGCCTTGAGCTGCTTGGCCTTGTCGGCGTAGTTCTCCCATTCCATCGCGAAGCCGGCGTCGGGGTCCACCGAGCCATCCTTGGGCGGCAGGTCGCGGACATGGCCGTAGGAGGCGAGGACGCGATAGTCGCTCCCCAGATATTTCTCGATGGTCTTGGCCTTGGCGGGCGATTCGACGATGACGAGCTGCATGGCGCGGTAACGGGTCCTTACGTGTACGCGCGAGGGTGAGGCGGCGGCGGGGCGGGCGTCAAGCGGGCGGCGTCGCCCGCCAGGCGATGACGAAGCCGGCGGCAAGGATCAGGTCGATTCCCGCAGCGGCGAGCGTGATGCCGTCGATCCGGCCGTGCGCCGCCAGCACGGCGGCGGGGATGACGAAGGCCAGCTTCTCCAGCACCGCCGCCGGCATCAGCGCGCGGTGGCGGACCGGATCGCCGCCGATGATCCAGAAGGCGAACTGGAAGGCGAGCGCCGTGCCGATGAAGCCAAGGTGGGACAGCATGTCGTCCGCCGGCGGCATCTGCGCCAACGCCGCCAGCAGCGCCAGCGCGCCGTAGACGGCGGCACCGCGGAACCACCAGCGGACCCAATTCGGAGTGGACAGGTCGGCTATCGTCATCACAGATAGGCGAGCCGACCATCGGGGAGCAAGATGAGCCGCCAACACGACCAGCTCGAACGGCTGACCTTCTTCTCCGACGCGGTGTTCGCGATCGCGATGACGTTGCTGGTAGTCGAGGTGCGGCTGCCCCACCTCGCCGCCGAGAGCGACCGCGCGCTCGGCCAGGCGTTGCTCGACCTCATCCCGAACTATATCGCGTTCCTGGTCAGCTTCCTCGTGCTGGCACGGTTCTGGGCCGGGCATCACTCGCTGATGGGTCAGCTGGCGGTGTCGAGCGCGCGGCTGCTTCGCGCCAACGTCTCGCTGCTGCTGGCCGTCGCCTTCATGCCGTTCCCCACCGCGGTCATCAGCCAGCATGGCGAACTGCGCGTCGGCATCGGCTTCTATGCCGGCTGGCTGTTGCTGCTGGGCGTGCTCAATCGCCGTGCCGTCCGCGTCGTCGCCGACGATCCGGGCCTGCTCGCCGAGGATGCCGATCCCGTCGCGATCCGCGAGCATCTGGCGCGCAGCTGGATCCCGATCGTCATCGCGATCGCGGCGGTCGCGCTGGGCATGATCGCGCCGCTGGCCGGCATCGTCGCGCTGGTCGTCGGCAGCCCGTTCGTCACGCCGATCATCCGCCGCGTCGCTCGGCTCGGCCCAAGGAACTAGGCGAGACTGACGCGGCCGCCGGCGTGGCGTTCCAGCCGGCCGGCGAGTTCCAGCTCCAGCAGCACCATCTGCACCACCGCCGGCGGCCAGCCCGACTGGCGGATGACCTCGTCGACCGCCACCGGCACCGGCCCCAGCAGGCCGGCGATCTCGGTACGGGCGCGCTCGCTGGCGTCCTTCCAGTCGCGGCTGCG
>NZ_CAHJXA010000239.1 GCF_903644135.1 Sphingomonas bacterium
CCATGCCGTCGCCGAGCCGTTGATCGGGCAAGCGCCGGCAAGGTGCCGCCCCGCGGACGGTGAAGCCGGGCGCGATCGCCTCCGCCTGCCATTGCCGCCAGCGCGCGCCGCCGGCCCGATGGTATCGCACGACCGACAACCGGCCGGGCACCACCACCGTCCGCGGTACGGGCGAAGCCGTCAGCGCGTCGGCCGACACGCTCGTCGCGCTGATCGACACCGCCGGATGATCGAACAGCATCGCGCCGATGCTCAGCGGGTCGCGCCTGGCCCGCAACGGCGGCTCGAATGCGTCGTCTCCGGCGAGAGCGGTCATCCATGGGGCAAGCAGCGCCGTCAGCCAGGCGGTGTCGGCGAACAGCGCCGCCGCTTCCGCTGCCACCGCCTCCGCATCTCCAGGCGGCAGCGCATCGAAGCGGGCGAACAGCGCCTGGTATGGCTCGCTCGCACGCCACGCCGATGCGACCGCCAGTGAGGCCCGATGAGCCTTTGCCAGCGCCGCTCGATCGTCGAGCCACGCGGGCAGGCCGCTCACGCGTCGGGGCTCAGCGCCGCGCCCATGACGATGCCGATGATATAGTCGAAGATCGGGTCGCCATAGCCTGTCGCGGTTTGGATCGAGCCCGACTGGGCGACGGGCGTGTCGAGGTCGGCGATCTGGCTTACGTCAAGGCTGATGATGGTCACGGCGCATCTCCTCCGGTTAGCGAGGCGAGGATCACCCTGGAGAACGGCCGAACATAGTTAATTCGCTGCAACAATCGTCGCAGCGGGAGCGCCTATCGCGGCGTCAGCCGCAACAGCCGTCCGCCCGCCTTGCGCTCGCCATCCTCCAGCAGCCAGATCGCGCCATCGGGGGCCTGGGCGACATCGCGGATTCGGGTGCCCATGTCCCAGAAGTCGGCGGCCCGGACGGTGGCACCATCGACGACCACGCGCGCCAGCCCCTGGCCGCTCATCGCGCCGATCAGCAACGAGCCGCGATACTGCGGGAACATCGTGCCGGTGTAATAGGCCATGCCACCCGGCGAGATCGACGGGTTCCACCACAGCTTCGGCGCGGCGAGGTCGGGGCGGCTGGGGTGATCGGGGATCGGCTGCCCCGAATAATTGTCGCCGTTGGAGACGACCGGCCAGCCATAGTTGCTGCCCGGCTCGATCAGGTTCAGCTCGTCGCCGCCCTTGGGTCCCATCTCCTCCTCCCACAACCGGCCGTCGGGGGTGAAGAGGATGCCGTAGGGATTGCGATGGCCGCTGGTCCAGATCTGCGCCTGCACCGGGCCCTTGTCGGCGAACGGATTGCCGGGTGCGGCTTGCCCATCAAGGGTCAGGCGGACGATCTTGCCGAGCAGCTGCTCGGGATCCTGCGCCGGGGTGAAACGCTGCCGCTCGCCCGAGGTGAGGAACAGGTATCTGCCGTCGGGCGAGAAGGCGATCTTGGCCCCGAACTGGCCGCCGGGGCCGTCGGAGCCGGCGCGCCAGATCACGCGCTGGTCGGCGAGCCTGGTGCCGTCGAAGCGAGCGCGCATCAGCGCCAGGCTGCTGCCGTTGGTGCGCGGTTCGGCGTAGCTCAGATAGATCGCCCGGCTGCTGCCGAAGTCCGGCGCGACCGCCACGCCGAGCAGACCACCTTGGCCGCCGCGCGCGACCGGCGGGATGCCGGCGACCTTGACCACATCGCCCGAGACCTTGCGCAGCGTCAGCGTGCCCGCCTTCTCCGTCACCAGCAGGTCGCCGTCGGGGAGGAACGCCATCCCGAACGGCTCGTCATAATGGCCGATCTCGGCCACTGCGAACGGCGGCGGTGTCGGCGCTAGGTTGGCGCGGCCGGACGTCGCCGGCACGTTGCGCAGGCCCGGCGTGACCGGTGCGTTGGCGGGCACCGGCCGGTCGGCACCGACGGGCTGCGGCCCCTGCGGACCGGATGCGGTCGGGGTCGATTGGGCGGAGCAGGCGGTGCCGGCGAGGAACAGCGCGGCTACGGAGGCGAAAGGACGGATCATGTGCGAATTAACGTCGCTGGCCCGGCGAGGTTGCGGCCCGCGAAAGGTCACATAAAGTCACGCGGAGAACTCCTCCTTTCCGATGCCGACACCGGGCGATGGCCGGTCCACGATGGCCGGCTAGCCGCGCCGCCGGCTGTAGGACAGCTCGGTCTTGCCCTTCCTCGCCGCCGGGGGTATAGCGATCTCGCTTTCTCTACATCGCCAGATGAAGAGGCTGCGGGGCCCGGCTCCGCGGCGGCGACAACGCATGGAGACTTATTTGGCGGACATCGCCGTCCTGACGCAGCTGATCGAACCCGAGGCGACCGCGCTCGGCTTCGACCTCGTGCGGGTGCGGCTGTTCGGTCGCGGCGACGACCAGACGCTGCAGGTGATGGCCGAGCGGCCCGACACGCGCCAGCTGACCATCGACGACTGCGCCGACCTGTCGCGCCGCGTGTCCGATTTGCTCGACGCCGCCGAGGAGGCGGGGCGCGACCCGATCGACGGCGCGTACCGACTCGAAGTGTCGTCGCCCGGCATCGACCGGCCGCTGACCCGGCTCGGCGATTTCGCCGACTGGGCGGGGCATGAGGCGCGAATCGTGCTCGCCGCGCCGGTCGACGGCCGCAAGCAGCTGACCGGCGATCTTGCCGGGCTGGACGGCGACCTGATCGCCATCGACGTACGCAAGCACCAGCGGATGACGGTTCGCTTCGATCAGGTCGCCGACGCCAAATTGCTCATCACCGACCGGCTGATCGCCGCCACCGCACCGCTCTCGACGGAGGGAGCGGAGGATTTTGAAGAGGTGCCCGAAGGTGCCGATATCGAAGCAGAGGAACTGAACTGATGGCCCCCCCCACATCCGCCGGCGTCGCCACCGCCAACCGCGCCGAGCTGATCGCGATCGCCAATTCGGTCGCGTCGGAGAAGATGATCGACAAGGCCATCGTCATCGAGGCGATGGAGGACGCCATCCAGCGCGCCGCCAAGGCGCGCTACGGTGCCGAGAACGACATTCGCGCCAAGCTCGACCCGCTGACCGGCGACCTGCGCCTGTGGCGCGTCGTCGAGGTGGTCGAGGCGGTCGACAACTACTTCACCCAGATCGACGTCAAGGGTGCCGACAAGCTCCAGGCCGGCGCGGCGATCGGCGATTACATCGTCGATCCGCTGCCGCCGATCGAGTTCGGCCGCATCGCCGCCCAGGCCGCCAAGCAGGTAATCTTCCAGAAGGTCCGCGACGCCGAGCGCGAGCGGCAATATGAGGAGTTCAAGGACCGCCAAGGCGAGATCATCACCGGCGTCGTCAAGCGGGTCGAGTTCGGCCACATCGTCGTCGACCTGGGCCGCGCCGAAGGCGTCATCCGCCGCGACCAGCAGATCCCGCGCGAGGTGGTGCGGGTCAACGACCGCATCCGCAGCCTGATCTTCAAGGTCGCACGCGAGGTGCGGGGGCCGCAGATCCTGCTCAGCCGCGCGCATCCCGACTTCATGAAGAAGCTGTTCGCGCAGGAGGTGCCGGAGATCTACGACGGCATTATCACCATCCAGGCGGCGGCGCGCGATCCCGGTAGCCGCGCCAAGATCGGTGTCATCAGCCGCGATTCGTCGATCGACCCGGTCGGTGCCTGCGTCGGCATGAAGGGCAGCCGCGTCCAGGCGGTGGTGCAGGAGATGCAGGGCGAGAAGATCGACATCATCCCCTGGTCGCCCGACATCGCCACCTTCGTCGTCAACGCCCTCCAGCCCGCATCCGTCAGCCGCGTCGTCATCGACGAGGAGGAGGAGCGGATCGAGGTGGTGGTGCCCGACGACCAGCTGTCGCTCGCCATCGGCCGGCGCGGCCAGAACGTCCGCCTCGCCAGCCAGCTGACCGGCAAGGCGATCGACATCCTGACCGAGCAGGACGCCAGCGACAAGCGCCAGAAGGAGTTCACCGAGCGCACCGAGACCTTCCAGAACGAGCTGGACGTCGACGAGACGCTGGCGCAGCTGCTGGTCGCGGAGGGCTTCACCAGCCTGGAGGAGGTCGCTTATGTCGACCTGGAGGAGATCGCCGGGATCGAGGGCTTCGACGAGGATCTCGGCCAGGAGCTGCAGAGCCGCGCCACCGAGGCGCTCGACCGGCGCGAGGCCGCCAACCGCGAGGAGCGCACCGCGCTGGGCGTCGAGGACGAGCTGGCGACGATGCCGCACCTGACCGAGGCGATGCTGGTGACGCTGGGCAAGGCCAAGATCCTGACGCTCGACGATCTCGCCGATCTCGCCACCGACGAGCTGGTCGAGAAGAAGCGGGTCGAGCCGCGCCGCCGCAACGAGGACGCGCCCAAGCGCCCCGAGCACAAGGGCGGCATCCTGGCGGCGTACAATCTGTCGGACGAACAGGGCAACGAGATCATCATGGCCGCGCGCGCGCACTGGTTCGAGGATGAGGCAACCGATCCGGTCGGGGAGGACGCTCATGCGGAAACCGGCCAATGAGCGCCTAGTCCCGTTCGAACCGCAGGCGGG
>NZ_CAHJXA010000240.1 GCF_903644135.1 Sphingomonas bacterium
GCGGGACCGGCCGAGCTGTTCGCGCGCGCCGAGGCGGCGAGGCCGGGCGCGGGGCCGGAGCTGTTCCTGCCCTATCTGTCGGGTGAGCGCACGCCACACAACGATCCGCTGGTGCGCGGTGCGTTCCTGGAGCTGGACCACGAAACCGATGCCGGCCGCCTCGCACAGGCGGTGCTGGAGGGCGTCGCCTTCGCGCTGGCTGACGGACTTGCCGCGCTGCGCGGTGCCGGCACCGAGGTCGAGCGGCTTGCGGTGATCGGCGGCGGTGCGCGGTCGCGTTATTGGGGGCGGATCATCGCGGCGGCGCTGCGCACGCCGCTGGTCTATCTCGACGGCGGCGAAGTCGGCCCCGCGCTGGGCGCGGCGCGGCTCGCCCAGCTCGCGGTCGACGGCGGCGATCCGGCAGAGGTGTGCCTGCCGCCTCCCGTTGCTGGGATCGTCGAGCCCGACGTCGCGCTCGCCGACCAACTCGCCCCTAAATACGCCCGCTTCTGCGCAGCCTATCCGCGCATCGCCCCGAGGAGCCATTAATGACGACCAACGCCTTCGCCGATCTCGGCCCAGTCCGCCACGCCGGACCCGATGCGACCGAGGACCTTGGCTATCGCTGGTACGACAAGGATCGCATCGTGCTTGGCAAGCGGATGGAGGAGCACCTGCGCTTCGCGGTCTGCGCGTGGCACGGCTTCTGCTGGCCGGGGTCGGACGTGTTCGGTGCGGGCACGTTCGACCGTCCATGGCTGGCGGGTGCGAACGACGCCACGGCGGCGGCGGCCAAGCGCTCGGCGCTGTTCGACTTCACCCAGCGGCTCGACGTGCCGTTCTACTGCTTCCACGACGTCGACATCATGGCCGATGCCGACGGCATCGCCGATTTCCGCCGCAACTTCGCCGAGGCCGCGGACGATCTGGAGCGGCTGCAAGGCGAGACCGGCCTCCGGCTGCTGTGGGGCACCGCCAACCTGTTCAGCCATCCGCGCTACATGGCGGGTGCCGCGACCAACCCCGACCCGCAGGTGTTCGCCTGGGCCGCCAGCCAAGTGCGCGACGCGCTGGAGGCGACACACCGGCTCGGTGGAGCGAACTACGTGCTGTGGGGCGGGCGCGAGGGCTATGAGACGCTGCTCAACACCGACATGGCGCGCGAACTCGACCAGCTCGGCCGCTTCCTGAGCCTCGTCGTCGAGCATAAGCACCGCATCGGCTTCAGCGGCACGATCCTGATCGAACCCAAGCCGATGGAGCCGACCAAGCACCAGTACGACCGTGATGTCGCGACCGTGTTCGCCTTCCTGCAGCGCTACGGGCTGGACACGGAGGTGAAGGTCAACATCGAGGCCAACCACGCGACGCTCGCCGGGCACAGTTTCGAGCACGAGATCGCGACGGCCGCGGCGTTCGGCATCTTCGGCTCGATCGACGCCAACCGCGGCGACCCGCAGAATGGCTGGGACACCGACCAGTTCCCCAACTCGGTCGAGGAGATGACGCTGGCGATGCTGGAGGTGTTGCGCGCCGGCGGGCTGACCACGGGCGGATTCAACTTCGACGCGAAGGTACGGCGCCAGTCGATCGACCTCGCCGACCTGTTCCACGCCCATGTCGGCGCGATCGAAGTGGTCGCGCATGCGCTACTGCGTGCTGCGGCGATCATCGAGGACGGGCGGCTGGATGCGTTCAAGCGCGAGCGTTACGCCGGCTGGGGCGATGCATTCGGACAGGAGATCGTACCACTCGACCTTGCCGCTCTCGCCGATCTCGCCGCCGCGCGAAGTCTCGCGCCGCCGCCGCGTTCGGGTCGGCAGGAATGGCTGGAGAACCTGCTCAACCGCTTCTGAGGTCGCGAATCCGCGGTGCGTCTCAGCGTCATCGGCAGCGGCACAGATGCGACTTTCGGCCGAACGTCGCATCGGCCGCGCGGAAGGTGATGCGGCCCCTCTCCACCCGGCACCGTTCTGTATGGCACCGCCCGCCCGTTGGCGAACCCGGCGGGCGTTGCCGCAACCGCTTGGTAGCGCAGCGACGCCGGCGCGAGTTCGAGACGTTGGCCTCCTGCGTGATCGGCCCGGCCGTCCCGCCCGGACGACGACCTGTCACCCCCGGCGAACACCGTGTGACTGCTACCGATGGCGGACTTACGCGAGGCGCGTCGCCGTTGCCGACCCCTTCAGATGCCCGGCGCCTCGAACCGCGAAGTGGACCAGATTGTCGACAGTCGGCACGATGCTACCCCGGCGGTCTAGCACGGACACCGTGAAGAAGGTGGCGTGCGAGTCGGACGGAACAGGCTTGCGGCCAAGCCTGCGGCCGTTCGCGAGCAGCTTCACCTCGCCCGTGTTGGAATAGGTTCAGGAATCGATACAAACGCCACCACGGTTACGCGCTATAATTTATCATCTAATTGCCGATGCGACTTAGCTAGATTAGGACGCGATCGTCATTGATCGCGCTTCGGCCAGTACCCAGTCGCGGAACCGCTGGAAACGACGATCGTCCAGCCGGTCGGGCGGATAGACCAGCCAATAGGCTCCGGGTGTCGCCGTACTGCTCGGCAGAGGAGCGACCAGCGTGCCGGCGGCCATTTCGGGCTCGATCAGGAAGCTGGGCAGGAGCGCGGCGCCGACGCCCGCCGCGGCAGCCTGCGCGAGCATCAGGAAATGCTCGAAGATCAGGCCTACGGGATCCACCGGCGGTGCGATCCCGCGCTCGGCGAGCCAGTCGCGCCATGCGCCGCGCCGCGCGGCCTGCGACAGAAGCGGAAGGGAAGCGAAATCGGCCTCGCTACGGATCGGGTGCGTCGCGAGCAGCCCCGGCGCGAGGACCGGGATCGCCCGCTCCCGAAACAGCAGGTCGTGCGCCGCCCCCGGCCAGTCGTCATTACCGAAATGGACGGCGGCGTCATAGCCATCCTCGGCCAAGTCGAACATGTCCGCGCGTGCGGCAAAACTGATGACGATCTCCGGGTGCGCGACAGTCAGCGCCGGCAGGCGAGGCGCAAGCCAACGCATGCCGAAGCTGGGCAGCGTGGCGATGTTCAGCGGCCGGTCGGCATCGCTCACCATCGCCCGCCGGGTCGCGCGACGGATATCGGCGAGCGCCGGTGCGACCGCGTCCGCATAGCTGCGGCCCGCCGGCGTCAGCGTGACGCGCCGCCCCTGCCGCTCGAAAAGGCGCAGCTGGAGCCAGTCTTCGAGTTGAGCGATCTGGCGGCTGACCGCGCTTTGGGTAAGGCCGACAGCGGCACCGGCGCGCGAAAAGCTGCCGCTGTCGGCGGCTTGGACGAAGCTGGTTAGGATCGACATCGTTGGCAGCAATCGCCGGTCCTCGCGGTGAGCTTCCACATTCCCATCGCTCATCAACGACGCCCTTCTTTGCGTTTGCATGACGACAACGGCGGCTGCATTCGACGTAGCAGGAGGACAGCCGCATGACGAGCGATCATCTGATGACGGTCTATAACCGCGCGCCCTTGGCGTTCGTGCGCGGCGACGGTGCCTGGCTCTACGCCGAGGATGGCGAGGCGTATCTGGACTGTGTCGGCGGCATCGCCACCAACGCGCTCGGTCATTGCCACCCGCTGATGGTCGCGGCGCTGATCGAGCAGGCAGGCAAGTTGTGGCACGTGTCCAACATGTTCCGCATTCCCGGTCAGGAACAACTAGCCGAGCGGCTGACCAGAGCCTGCTTCGCCGACCGCGCCTTCTTCGCCAACACGGGCTCCGAAGCGGTCGAGTGCGCGCTGAAGACTGCGCGACGCTTCCATGCGCGACGCGGCGCGCCGGAGCGGATCGACGTCATCGGCTTCGCCGGCTCGTTTCACGGCCGCACCTATGCCGCGATCAATGCGTCGGGCAATCCCGACTATCTCGACGGCTTCGGCCCGCGGTTGCCCGGTTACGTCCAGATCGCGCTGGAAGATCAAGCCGGTTTCGAGGCTGCGGTGGCGGAGCCGAGCGTCGCCGCGGTGATCGTCGAGCCGGTGCAGGGCGAGGGCGGCGCGCGGGCGCTGTCGGCGGCCGACTTGCTGCGTCTGCGTCGGCTCTGCGACACGCATGGCGTGCTGCTGATCCATGACGAGGTGCAGAGCGGCATGGGGCGCACCGGCCGGCTGTTCGCGCACCAGTGGGTCGAGGGCACCGAGCCCGACATCATGGCGGTCGCCAAGGCGCTCGGCGCCGGCTTCCCGGTGGCGGCGTGCCTCGCGACCGAGACGGCGGCGAGCGGCATGACGCCGGGCGCGCACGGCACCACCTTCGGCGGCAACCCGCTGGCAATGGCGGTCGCAATCGCCGCGTTATCATCAGCCCAGGGCAGACCCAGCGACACCCATTTTTCAATCAGCGCGATCTGAGCGTCATTGAGGCGCTCTTTTGGCGGCATCTGCACATCCGGCATCGATTCCAGCTTCGACTGCAAAATGCCCAAGCGCAATTCATACGTCGTTGCATGGATATCCGCCACCAACCCCCAGCCAAGGCGCG
>NZ_CAHJXA010000241.1 GCF_903644135.1 Sphingomonas bacterium
GGCGCGGCCGGCACGCTGGCGGTGGTCGCCCCAGCCGCGCTGATCGGCGAGCGCAGCTGGACCGCGCTGCCGCTGGTTCGTGCCCGGCGGGTCATCGCCGGCCTGTTCCTCGTCGCCGGCGTGGTGCTGGCGTTGCAGGCACTGGCGCTCGTCTAGGTCGCCTGCGGAGCCATTGCCGCCTTGCCTCGTTTCGCTGTCGTCCTCAATCAACCGAAAGGTGCGACATGCTGAAATGGGCCCTGATCTTCGCCGTCGTCGCCCTGTTGTGCGGGCTGTTCGGCTTCACCGGCGCGGAAAGCGTGTTCGCCACCATTGCCAAGATCCTGTTCGGCATCGCGATCGTCGTCTTCCTGATCTTCCTCGTCCTGGCGCTGTCGCTGGCGAGACGGTGACGGACGCGATCGGCTGAGCGGACGGGATGCACGCCTTTGCCGCGCTGCTGGATGCGCTGATCTACACGCGCTCGCGGCTCGCCAAGCTCAAGCTGATCGGCGACTATCTGACGGCGACGCCCGATCCCGATCGCGGCTGGGCAATGGCGGCGCTGACCGGTGATCTCGACCTGCCTGGCGTCAAGCCGGCGCTGATCCGCGCGCTGATCGAGAGCCGCGTCGACCCCGTGCTGTTCCGGATGAGCCGCGACTATGTCGGCGACACGGCGGAAACGGTGTCGCTGCTCTGGCCTGCACCCGTCCTGCCCACCGACACCGAGCCGCTGTCGGTGGCGCAGGTGATCGACCGGCTGATGCACCGGTCGCGCTCCGACGCGCCGGCGGCTTTGGCGGCGATGCTCGACCGGCTCGACGCGGAGGAACGGTTCGCGCTGCTCAAGATGGCGACCGGGGCGCTACGGATCGGCGTTTCCGCCCGGCTCGCCAAGACCGCCTTCGCGCAGGCCTTTGCGCTCGACGTCGAAGCGGTGGAGGAGGTGTGGCACGGCCTCGCGCCCCCCTACCCCAGCCTGTTTGCCTGGGCGACCGGCGGGGCCGCGCAGCCGACGCCGGCCGACGTGCCGGTGTTCCGGCCGTTCATGCTCGCCCACGGGCTGGAGGACGTGCGCGTCGACCTCGCCGACTATGCCGCCGAGTGGAAATGGGACGGCATCCGCGTCCAGATCGTCCATGTCGCGGGCGAGACCCGGCTCTACAGCCGCACCGGCGACGATGTCACCGGCAGCTTTCCCGAGGTCGCGGCGGCCTTTGCCACGCCCGGCGTCGTCGACGGCGAGCTGATGGTCAAGGGCGCGTTCCAGGGCGGCAGCCTGGAAGAGGGCGGCGGCGCGGCGAGTTTCAACGCGCTGCAGCAGCGGCTCGGCAGGAAGCAGGTGTCGGCGAAGATGCTCGCCGACTATCCCGCCTTTGTCCGCCTCTACGACATCCTGTTCGACGACAGCGAAGACCTGCGCGCACTGCCCTGGACCGAGCGGCGGATGCGGCTGGAGGCGTTCGCGACCCGGCTCGACCCCGATCGCTTCGACCTGTCGGCGGTGATCGACGCCGCCGACTTCACCGAGCTGGAGGCGATCCGCGCCGGTGCGCGCGACGCCGCGATTGAGGGAGTGATGCTCAAGCGGCGCGACAGCGCTTACGTCGGCGGTCGCCGCGCCGGCCTGTGGTATAAATGGAAGCGCGACCCGCTGACCGCCGATTGCGTGATGATGTATGCCCAGCGCGGCAATGGCCGCCGCTCGTCCTGGTATTCGGACTATACCTTCGGCTGCTGGACCGAAGGCGGCGAGCTGCTGCCGGTCGGCAAGGCCTATCAGGGCATCACCGACCAGGAGATCGCGCAGCTCGACAAGTTCGTGCGCAACCATACGGTGCAGCGGTTCGGCCCGGTGCGCGAGGTCGAAAAGACGCTGGTACTGGAGATTGCGTTCGACTCGCTCCACCTCTCGTCGCGCCACAAGTCGGGCATCGCCATGCGCTTCCCGCGCGTCCTGCGCATCCGCCTCGACAAGCCGGCCGCCGAGGCGGACCGAATCGAGACGTTGCAACGCATGGTGACCTAGCTCTCGCTTGCCGCCTTGGCCGCGCTTTCGCGCTTCAGCGGCCGGCTGACGGGGCAGACCTCCTGCACAAAGCCGTTGAGGGTGTTGGTCAGGCTCTCCGGCACCAGCTTGTAAAAGACGAATTGGCCACGCCGCTCGCTGCTCACCAGCCCAGCGGCTTCGAGGATCGACAGATGCTGCGAGATCGATGGCTTCGACATCGCGAAGCGCGAGGCGATGTCGCCCGCGCTCAGCTCGGCATGAGCGAGGTAGGCGAGGATCTTGCGACGGGGAGCGGAGGACAGCGCCTCGAAGATACGTTGCATCAGCAGGATATAGGCATTGAACTAACCATTGACAAACTCCGTCGATCATTTAGGTTTGTTCCTAATAGCCGAACTAAGGAGATGTGCCGTGACCTGTCTCTCTACCGATCGCATGATCGCCGACGCCGACAGCTGCGCGACAAAGGGCGTGGTCCGATGGGCTCCGGTCCGCTCGCTGTGGATCGGCGGCATGACGCTGGCGGCGCTGGCGTTGGGGCCGGTCACGATCAGCGGGTCGGCGGTGCTGCTGTTCCTCGTCACTTCTGCCACGACCTTGTGCCTGGGCCACTCGATCGGGCTGCACCGGCTGTTGATCCATCGCAGCTTCGCCGCGCCGCGCTGGCTGACGCTGCTGCTCGCCTATCTGGGCACGCTGGTCGGCATGGCGGGACCGCTCGGGATGGTGCGGCTGCACGACATGCGCGACTGGGCACAGCGGCAGGCGACCTGTCACGACCTGCACGCGCACCGGGCGGTGTGGTGGAAGGATGCCTGGTGGCAGATGCATTGCCGGCTGGTCCTGGCGCGGCCGCCGCGCTTCGTGCCGGAGGCCGACCTAGCGTATGACCGCGTGCTCCGCTGGATCGAGGCGACGTGGATGGCGCAGCAGCTGCCCTGGGCGTTGCTGTTCTGGTGGGTCGGCGGTCTGCCATGGCTGGTCTGGGGCGTGCCGGTCCGCATCGCGGTCGGCGTGACCGGCCACTGGCTGGTCGGGCACATCACCCATCGCGGCGGGCCGCAGGGATGGAGCGTCGACGGCGTCGCGGTGCAGGGTCATGATCTGCCGGCAGTGGCGCTGATCACTTTCGGCGAGGCGTGGCACGGCAACCATCACGCATGGCCGGGCTCCGCTCGGCTGGGCATCGAGCCGGGCCAGCACGATCCGGGCTGGTGGGTGCTGATCGGCCTGCGGCGGCTCGGGCTGGTGTGGGACCTGACGGAGCCGGGGGCACTGGCACCGCGCGCCGGCCTGCGCCGCGTGACGCCGGTCAGGAGGGGTCCAGCGTCACCTCGAACACGGTCGGCCACAGCTTGCCGGTGATGAACAACCGGTGCCGGTCGGCGTCCCAGGCGATGCCGTTGGCGACCGCATCGATGTTGGTCGGCTTCACCTCGGCCAGAATCGCCCTGAGATCGACGATCGCCGTCACATGGCCGGTCGCCGGGTCGATGCGCACGAGATAGGGTGTGCGCCAGATATTGGCGAGGAGCGCGCCGTTGACCATCTCCAGCTCGTTGAGCTGGTCTAGCGGCTTGCCATTGACGGTGACGGCCATGCTGCCGACCACGCCGAAGCTCCTGGCGTCGATGCGCTTGAGAGTGGCGCTGCCGTCCGACTCGATCAGGGTATCGCCGTCGCTGGTCAGCCCCCAGCCCTCGCCGGGGTAATGCGCCTCGCCGACACCGCGCAGCGTCCGGGCGTTCCAGCGATGGGCGATGCCGTCGTGCCAGGTCAGGCTGATCAACTGGTCGCGCCACCGCGCCAGCCCCTCGCCGAATTGCGCCGCCGGTATCCTGGCGCGGGCCAGCACCTTGCCGTCGGCCAGGCGGACGCGTCGCACTTCCGACATGCCTTCCATGCCGACGCTCTCGTATAGCGCGCCGTCGGACCAGATCAGCCCCTCCGTGAACGCGCCGCGGTCATGCGGGTAGCGCGCGACAATATGCGGGACGAGCAGCACCGGACGCTCGTCCGGCACCGCGGCAGTGGCCACGGGCGGAGATGACTGCGCCGTCCGGGGCGGAGCGGAACCCAGCAGCGCGAGCACGGCAAGGATGATCAGGGTACGCATCGGCCGCTACCTTGCTACTCAACAGGAACGACAACGGCCCACCCGGACAGTGCCGGATGGGCCGTTTGGTTCACGTACGATCCCGAACCGATCAGCTCGACGTCGAGAGGTTCACCGCCGCATATTTGCCACGCCGGTCGACCTCCAGCTCGAACTGCAGCCGGTCGCCCTCGTTCAGCGTCGTCATGCCGCCGCGCTCGACGGCGGAGATGTGGACGAACGCGTCAGGCTGGCCATCGTCGCGCTGGATGAAGCCAAAGCCCTTCATCGCGTTGAAGAACTTGACGGTGCCGGTCGCCTTCTCACCGGTCAGCTGGCGCTGCGGCGCGCCGCCGGCACCACCACC
>NZ_CAHJXA010000242.1 GCF_903644135.1 Sphingomonas bacterium
GCCGCCGCCTGCGCACTGCTGCGCAGCCTGGAGCGATCGCCGCCGGGCATGGTCGCCTCCACGCGTGTGCCCGCCGCGATCCTCCGCTATCTGGAGGCGCGTCCCGCCTGGCTGGCGGAACTGACCCGGCGCAGCGGCGTCGTCCACCGACTGGAGCCGCAATGATCCCCCAAGCCACCTGCCCGCTCTGTGCCAAGCCGACCGCCGCCGATCATGCGCCGTTCTGCTCGCGCGGCTGCCGCGACCGCGACCTGCTCGCCTGGCTGTCGGAGGACTATCGCCTGCCCGGTCGTGACCCGGCCCCGGACAGGCTGGACAGCGCCGGAGACGGCGACTAAAGGCCCGCATCCGACCGCGATGCGGCCGCGCCCAGGTAGCTCAGTTGGTAGAGCATGCGACTGAAAATCGCAGTGTCGGCGGTTCGACCCCGTCCCTGGGCACCATTTTCCCATAATCGCACCCGCTAGAAACGTCGAAGCGACATGCTAACGTGTCTGTAAACCCACTAAAACTACAACGTTTGCATTTTTGGGTTGATATTGCCCGGCGCGAATGGTCGGTTTCGAGATCGCTGGGTCTCATTGAAGTCACGGCTTGCTTCGAGCGCCGGCCCCCGGCCCCCGGCCACTATCAATCGATTAGCAACTCTCTTCCAATAGCGTCACGCGACCCTCTCTTCCGAAGCCCCCGCATGAACGCCGTCGCCACCGCTCCGAGAATGTCCGACGTTGCCCACGAGCATCGGGGCGACCTCTACCGCGAAGGCGAAGACCCGACCGACACGGCGAGACGCATCCGCGCTCATCTGCGCGAAGCCTTCCCGAAAATGACCGTGGCGATGCGCCGAGCCCGGGGCGCGAACTGCCGCCATCTCTTCGTTTCGATCACCCGCTTCGGAACGGCGGATCTCTCAGACCGGAGCGCCGGTTTCGCGGTCAGGGGTCTAGTCGATGCGGAACTCGCGCGCTTCAAACGTTACGACTGGGATCCCTTGATCGGCGTCCGCAACCAATCCCTGGGCACTGGCACCTCGATCGACCCCGTGCTCCACGCGGCGGCACTGGATGGCGTGCCGGACCTGAAACCCCTGGTCAGCTTTGCCGAGTTCACGCGGACGGCACGCGCCGGCGACGTGCTGGAACATGTGTCCGGCAGGGTGCCGTCCAGAGGCCCGCGACTGATGATCACCGCCATCTCCGCGCGACGGCTGACGACCCGGCCGGCGGACACGGCGAACGCCGGTAGCGCATCGCGCGTGCCGATCCAGGGGGGCGCCTGCTTCGCCAGCGACGGGGATCTTGTTTGCTTCAAGCACAGCGGCTTCGCCCATCAGGGTGGCTACAGCCTGCTGCGGTGGATCCGTACACCGGAGGCGATCAGCAAATCCTGACGTTCGCCGGCCCGGGGGGATCACCCACAAAGGTGTCTCTGATGCCGAATACGTCAGAGCGCTTTCCCTCGCATTTTTCCGCTGTATAAATTGACGATGCCGACAGCGGACGCACTCTCGAGAACAACGCGGGCAAAGCCGACCGCAGGACCGGTCGCCGGACGGAAACCGAAAATCGAGAAGAAGACGGCCGATAAGCCGGAGGTTCGCATCTTCGTGTCATACTCGCATCAGGACGCGAGTTTGCAGCAGAAGCTGCATGCTCACCTGGCGCCGTGGCGTCGCCACGGCGTCACGGTTTGGTATGACAAGAACATCGAGTCGGGCGCCGTCCTTGGACCGGAAATCTCAAGGCAGATAAGGGACGCCCACATCTTCGTGGCACTCTTCAGTCCCGCTGTGAGGCGCGAACATAGTCTTTGCGTTCTGAACATAGCTCTTGCTTCCGATCGTAACTCTGGCACCCGGTGGCGATAACGTCGAGTATGGTCCTTCGCTGACGGGACCTGCGTAGCCGCGCGCCGAGCGGGAAAGCCTCCCTTGAGGGCCGAACTAGGATCAGCTAAATGATCGACATGTCGAACAAGCCGAACGACCGGTTCGAAGCAGCTGCTTCGCCTCAGATGATCGACGCGGAATTCAAGCGCCGAGCCCGCACGGTCAGCCGGGCGGCGGTCGATGGGCTCCTGGCGCGAGGGCGCGTCGTCAGCTACCGAGAGAGCGACACCCCAGCCGGCAATGTGCTGCGTCGGCATCCAGACGGACGGGTCGAGACAGTCGAGATCCACCTCGACCAAACGCCGAAGGCGAAGCGCCGAACGGCATGACCACGCCGATCCTATGGGTCATCGCTGGCCCAAACGGCGCAGGAAAGACAACGCTCTTCAACGACATGCTCAGAGGCCACGTTCCCTACGTCAACGCCGACGAGATCGCCGCCGAGCTCGATCCCGCCAGCAATGCGATAGAGATCATCCGCGCGGGAAGACTGGCGGTCGAACGCCGCAACGCTATGGTCGCACGGCGCGAAAGTCTCAGCATCGAGACCACGCTGGCTGGCAGCAGCGCCCTCGCGTTCATGCGCAAGGCGAAGGCGACGGGATATCGCATCAGTCTGGCGTATGTCGGGATCGACACCCCCGAACTATCCCGCGCGCGGATCAACGACCGTGTCCAGGAGGGCGGGCACGACGTGCCCGAAGACGCGGTGGTGCGCCGCCACCCCGACTCCCTCCGGCGCCTGACCGCGGCGATGGAAATCGCGGACAGCACGATGATCTTCGACAATAGCGGGTTGGAACGAAGGCTGCTGCTCCACGTCGAGGACGGTCACGCCAAGTTCATTGAGATCGGATTTCCGAACTGGTTCAGCGTCGCCGTTCCCGAGCACATGCGGCGCTTCGCCGGTCGACGCCGCGGCATGTCCGGTGCGATCAACGATCTGAGCGGTCGCTAACCCGACGTTCAGCGGAAGAACTATACTCGAGCTTCACAGTTGGAACGCGAGGCCGGTTTGTCGCACCGCTGCATAAGGCTCGATGAGGGAGCTTGAGCTCTGGATCGAGCATGGATTCAGACATTTTCAATTCACGTCGTGCAACTTTCGACGCTGCGCCATCGCGAAGTGTCGCGCCTGACTTAGACCGCCGGACAAACGGAGAAGTTTGAGCAATGCTATGAGGAAGAGCGCGCGACGTATGGCAATAGAGGAGGTCCGGGCGCCGACCCTGGCCGAAGTGTGCGCCCACGAAGCGGGCCACGCGGTCGTCCAGCTGGCGAGCGGCCCGGGCGAGTGGATCGAATACATCGAGGTCAACAATCAGGACGAAGGCAGGCTCGGGGTCGTCTGGAGCCAGGCGGAGTGGCAGCCCTGGATGAGGGAAGAGCCGGCGCCGCCGGAGATCGCCGAGCGCCGCAGGCGAGCGGCCGCAAGGGACGTGGTCAACTACCTTGCGGGAAACGTCGCCGAGTTCCGCTTCCGCGGACGACCCCGCATCGAGATCAAGTTCGGATGCGGCGAGATGGCGAACGCTTGCGTCGCCGAGCCGCTCGAATCGCGCACCGATTACGGGCTCGCCCGCAACAGACTCGCGTGGATCACGCCCGGCGCTGAGCGCATCGGGTTCATGCATGCGTGGCTCGCCACCGAGAGCATCGTGGCGTCCTGGTGGAGCGAGATCCTGCTCCTGGCAGGCGAACTGGAGCGACGCGGCCGTTTGACGGACGAGGACCTGTATCCGCTGTGGAACGGCATGCGGGACGCGCGGACCACGCGGGCACTCGCGCATGCACGCCGGACGGCGGACTGGCTGCCCAGGCATCGCGCCGACCTCGACGAGACGGATCGGTTCGCGCCGTGACGAACAGAACCGGACCGACCATCCGGTCGAGCGACCATCGAACGGCGGTATAACGGAGGCGAACCGGGGCCGCGAGACGAACCTCTACACGGCCCAGCCACTTCCGCGTCGCGGCTCCTCACATGCCCAGGCCGTCGCCCAACCGACATTCCACCGACCCCGTCTCGACGAACAGGATCGTGCGATCGCAAGCGTGCGTCTCCTCGACGCGGATGATTCGCCAGCCCCGCCCCCCGGTAAGCGGGTGGACGGCCGCCTCGTCGAGCAGTCGGCCTGCGAGCGCCGCCGCGATCGCGGCAGGCACCCGCCTGCGCAGCGTGATGCGCAACTCCCCCAGTCGCGTCTGGAACCGCGTGCCGCCGATGGTCACCGAGACCTCCAGAGAATGCGCGACGACCAGAACGTGCGCCCAGCCGCCAGCGGCGAGCGGGAAGCCGGAATCGTGAAGCATTTCGGCCTCTTGGTAGGGCCCGTCCGCGATGGCCGCGGCCGATGCGTGTCGCAGCGCATGAGGGTCGCGCGACCAGTCGCGGACCACCCGATGGATGCGGGGGCGGCGCGGCCAGCCGGGTGCGGGCACGAGTTCGCCGGCGACCCCGCCGAGCGTTCTACCCTCCGCCTCTAGCAGCGCGACGAGGAAGGGAGAGGCCCAGCGGACGGTGGCGCAGAGCTCGTGCCGGAACGCGGCC
>NZ_CAHJXA010000243.1 GCF_903644135.1 Sphingomonas bacterium
GAGTTCGACGTGATCCTGACCGGCGACGGCGGCAAGAAGATCAACGTCATCAAGGAGGTCCGCGCGATCACCGCGCTCGGCCTGACCGAAGCCAAGACGCTGGTCGAGAGCGCGCCCAAGGCCGTCAAGGAGGGCGTGTCGAAGGACGAGGCCGCCAAGATCAAGGCCCAGCTGGAAGCCGCCGGCGCAACTGTGGAAGTCAAGTAAGTCGCTAGTGATGTGCGGGTTAGCCAAGGCTAACCCGCACATCGCCCGGCCGGCCGGGCTCGGCTACGCCGAGCTTCGACGTCCCAACGCACAGAAAGGGCGGTTCCTCACAAAGGAGCCGCCCTTTTTGCCGTCTAGCGCTCCACCGCTACCGCATGGGGTCGAGCCGCGACCTGATCGAAGCTGCGCGGCGGCGCGTCGAGCCAGAATGGCGCGAGCTTGGACGAGTCGACGCGCTCCACCCCGATCGCGAACGCCTGGGCGAACTGGCCATCGATCCCTGCGGTCGCGTAGGTCACGTTGACGGCGACGATCGGCACGAACATCGGCCGGCCGCCTGCGGTCAGGGTATGGATGGCATCGCGGGGCAGCGCGGCGATGCTGGTCAGCACGCGCTGCTCGCCCGGCTGCAGCGTGAAGGCCGGGGTCGCGGGGCGGACGATTGGCGCATCGTACAGCGTGGCGATCTCGGCCTCCTGCCCGGTATGGGCGCTGGTCAGGCGGGTCAGCACGCGCACATCCTCGGCGGTCACGTCGCCTGTATTGGTGACGACGATCTCGTTCTCGCTGGTCGCGCTCAACAGGTTCAGGCCAGCGCGGATCGGGCGAAACGTGACCGATAGCCAAGCGCGAGTCGCCGTCGCCGGATAACCCGCCTCGTCATCGACGGCCTCGCCCGTCGCCGCCTGCGCGCGGCGATGGAGCGTCCAGGCGAGCAACAGCAGCGCAACCAGTCCGATGCCCACCGCCACCGGCCAGTAATCACTGGTATCACCGGCCTTCGTCTCCGCTGCCGCTGGGCTGGGCAGCGGCGACGGGCTCGGGCTCGCTGACACCGGCGGGGGCACGCTTGGACGCGTGGAGCTCGGCTGCGGACGAGCCTCGTCCTCGTCGGGCGTCGCGGATGCGCTCGGCTTCGGCGACGGTGTGACGCGCGGCGTCGGCGTGGCGCTTGGGCTGGCCGTCGGGGTCCGCGGCCGCTCGACAGGCGATGCCGTCGCGACCGGGGACGGCAGGACGATCACCGGCGCGGGCGGGATCGGCAACGGCGTCGCACTGGGCGTCGGCGTCGGCGTGGCACCGGGCAGCACCTGTTGCGCCATCGTCGGGGTTACGCCCGCAACGATCGCCACCACGGCGAACAGCGCTCGCCGGCTGATCCTCCTGACGTTCGTCACGGAATGGTCCTATTGCGCACTCGCGACCTTCGCCGCGCCTGCCACCTCGTCGGTAACGACCGGCAGCAACACCGCGCTCGCCCCCGCCCCGCCATGCTCGATCGTCACCGTCGCGGCCTTGTAGTCGGCGGGCTTGGCCAGGAAGATGTTGGGGACAAAGGTCTGCGGGTTGCGATCATAAAGCGGGAACAGCGAAGACTGCACCTGCACCATGATGCGATGGCCGGGCAGGAAGACATGGTTCACCGCCGGCAGCCGGAACTTGTATTCCTGCACCTTGCCGGCCGGGATCGCGGTCGGGTGCGCGAAGCTGTCGCGATAGCGGCCGCGCAGGATGTCGAGGCTGATCGCCAGCTGATAGCCCGCCATCTTGGGACTGCCCGGCATCTCGTCGGGATAGACGTCGATCAGCTTGACGACGACATCGCCGTCTGTGCCCGTGGTCCTGGCGAAGATGTCGGCCTGGGGAACGCCGGCGACGCGGACGGGGGCGGTCAGCGTGGCGGTCGTGTAGCTCATCACGTCGGTACGGCCGTCCACGGCGCGCTGGTCCTGCACCAGCCAGTCGCCCCAGCGCCCGTCGCCGAAGTTTACCGGCCGCGGCAGGTGCGGCACCGGGTTCTTCGGGTCAGCGACATAGCTGTCGCCGCCGGCCGCGGCCTTGCCGAAGCCGAGCCCCTTGCCAGCCTGGAAATAGATCGGCGTCAGCGGCGTCGCACACCCCTTGTCGCAGGCAAGCGGCCATTTGGCGTAATGATCCCAATGGTTCTCGGCGGTGTTGTAGATCGCCGCGGCCGGCAGCGTCACCGCCGGCGCGTCCTTCAGATACTGGTTGAAGAACGGCAGCACCATGTCCTGCCGGTACTGGAGCGCGGTGTCGCCGTTCCACTGGAACGGGCCGAGCTCGCGCCCCTCGCGGTTGATCTGGCTGTGCCGCCACGGCCCCATGACGATGAAGTTGTTTCCCGCGTGCCCCGCCTTGACCAGCGACTCATAGGAGTGGATCGCGCCGTACATATCCTCCTGGTCCCACAATCCCTGCTCCCAGAGCGTCGGCACGTTGGACGGGGTCTTGGCGAGCAGCACGTCGAGCGCCTGGCCCGACCAGAAGCTGTCATAGGCAGGATGCTGGATCATCCGGTTCCAGAACGGCAGCTGGTCGTAGCCGGAGGCCTTTGCCCAATCGCCGGCGGAGATGGCGCGAAAGTTTTCATAATCGTCATAGTTCGCGCCCGACTTGGGGGCCTTGCCCTCCCCCTTGTAGCCGGTCTGCCCGCCCAACCAGCCGATGTTGGTCAGCCGGAATGCGCCATAATGCAGCCAGTCGTCGCCCATCCAGCCGTCGACCATCGGGCTCTGCGGTGCCGCGACCTTGAGCGCGGGGTGCGGATGCAGCAGCGCCATCACCACCGTGAACCCCTCATAGGAGGAGCCGATCATGCCGACGCGGCCGTTCGACTGCGGCAGGTTCGCCTTGTTCACCAGCCAGTCGATGGTGTCATAGGCGTCCGTGACATGGTCGACATTGGTGTGGTTGAGCGGGCCGATCACCGGCCGGGTGACGATATAGTCGCCCTCCGAGCCATACTTGCCGCGGATGTCCTGATAGACGCGGATATAGCCCGCCTTGACGAATCCTTCGTCGGCGAGCGGCAGCGTCGACAGTTCGCTGCTGCTGTCGGCTCGGTTGGCGCGGCCCTTGGCATTGTAGGGCGTGCGGGTCAGGACGATCGGCGCGTTCTCCAGCCCCTTGGCATAGACGATCACGGTGTAGAGCTTCACCCCGTCGCGCATCGGGATCATCGCCACGCGCTTGACGTAATCCTTCTCCGCCTCGGGCGGGGTGAACTTGGCGGGGATGTCGCCGCCCGCCGCCTGCGCTTCGGTGCGGGTGCCGGCGTCCTTGGGCTGAACCCCCGCCGGAGTGCTGCCCTCGGTCGCCGGCGCGGTCGCCGTCGTCGATGCGGCCGGAACCTGCTGCGCCTGCACAGGGGCGAGCGTCAGGATAGCGGTGGCAGCGAGCAGGGCGGACTTGGCGATCATCGGTTGCGGGCCTTTCTTGGCGAAATGATCGTCTGCGTTACATGTTAGCTCCCTCATGGCAACATAGTGAACGCCGCCGCGCCACGCGTCGCCCTTTGACAGCATCCTACAACTCCCCTATATCGGCACCTCGCTACAGCTCCGAGCAATGACACGCCGTCGCGCAGTGTGTCGTACGGATGGGGGTTGCGGCTTCTGACGCCCTGGACTGCCGCCTCCTTTCTGGAGCCTGGCAGCTTTTGGCGTCTTCCCGCGTGCCTGTCCGGTGGACTCCGGACAAATGGCCGGCGCAAGCCGGGCACGAACAGAATAGCTGACGAGGCGAGCAAGCACATGGCGACCAAGGCGATCGACGGCGGCACGGCCCGTCCCCAGAACAAGGGCGACGGCGGCAGCGGCACCGCCAAGCGGCGGATCCGCAAGGTGTTCGGCAACATCCACGAAGTCGTGCAGATGCCGAATCTGATCGAGGTCCAGCGCGAGAGCTACGAGCAGTTCCTGCGCTCCGACGCGTCGATCGGCTATGTGTCGGGGCTGGAGAAGACGCTGCGCAGCGTGTTCCCGATCCGCGACTTCGCGGGCACCGCCGAGCTCGACTTCGTCAATTACGAGCTGGAGCCGCCCAAGTTCGACGTCGAGGAATGCCGCCAGCGCGGCATCACCTATGCCGCGCCGATGCGCGTCACCCTGCGCCTGATCGTGTTCGAGGTGGACCCGGATACGGAGACCCGCTCGGTGCTCGATATCAAGGAGCAGGACGTTTACATGGGCGACATGCCGCTCATGACCGAGAACGGCACCTTCTTCATCAACGGCACTGAGCGGGTCATCGTCAGCCAGATGCACCGCAGCCCGGGCGTCCTGTTCGATCACGACCGCGGCAAGACCCACTCGTCGGGCAAGTATCTGTTCGCTGCGCGGGTCATCCCCTATCGCGGCTCGTGGCTCGACTTCGAGTTCGACGCCAAGGACATCGTCAACGTCCGCATCGACC
>NZ_CAHJXA010000244.1 GCF_903644135.1 Sphingomonas bacterium
GCGGCGACGATCCGATGGCGGCGCTGAAGCACGATCCGACGTCCGCGCTCGCCGCTCTGCCCGCCGATCGTCGCAAGGCACTGCTGGCGGCCCCGCTCGCCGGCTTGATCGTCAGCGCCGATGAGCCGCTGGTGCCGGGCAGCGGGCCGGTGTCGCTCGCCAGCGGCATCGTCGCCGGGCCGCCGCTCGCCGGGACCCGGATGGTCACAGCCGATGCCGATGGATGCGTCCATGTCGTCGTTCATGCCGCGACCGGCGGCGACGCGCCGGTATCGCTCGATCGCGAGCGGACGATCAATCCGGCGAGCGGCCTCGTCCTCGACCAGCGGGAAACGCAGATCATCGGTGCTGGCAACGATGCCCGCATCGTCCGCGAACAGGTCACGATCGACCCTCCGGTATCGTGATACCCGTCGGCAATGCCGCCGATTGCTTGACTTGTTGGGCCTGTTTGGGCATTGGTTCTCCCAACGCGCCGCCGGCCCTGCTGGCGGCGTTCGTCGTATTCGAAAGGTCTTTCGCCCATGAAGGCGCTGATGAAGACCACCAAGTCGGTCAAGCCGCACGAGGTGGAGAAGAAATGGCATATCGTCGATGCCGACGGCCTGGTGGTCGGCCGCGCCGCGGTGGTGATCGCCAACGTGCTGCGCGGCAAGCACAAGACCAGCTTCACCCCGCATGTCGACTGCGGCGACAACGTCGTCGTTATCAACGCCGACAAGATCCGCTTCACGTCGAACAAGGCGGAGAAGAAGGTCTATTACAAGCACACCGGCTATGCCGGCGGCATCAAGGGCGTGACCGCGGCCAAGGTGCTGGAGGGCCGCTTTCCCGAGCGCGTCCTCGAAAAGGCGGTCGAGCGGATGATCCCGCGCGGGCCGCTGGGCCGCGAGCAGATGCGCAATCTGCGCATCTTCGCAGGCACCGACCATCCTCACGAAGCGCAGAACCCCGAGGTTCTCGACATCGCGGCCATGAACCGCAAGAACAAGGTGGGTGCCTAAATGTCAGACAATCGCCAATCGCTGTCCGACCTCGCGAGCCTGACGACCGCCCCTGTTGGCGGCGTCGAAGCGCCGGCCGCCACCGGCGAGCAGGTCAGCCAGTCCGGCCCCGCCCCCGCACCGATGCCGCTGCGCGAGCAGATCATCGACAAGCAGGGCCGCGCCTATGCGACCGGCCGCCGCAAGGACGCTGTCGCCCGCGTGTGGCTGAAGCCCGGCACCGGCAAGATCACGATCAATGGCCGCGACCAGGAGGTCTATTTCGCCCGCCCGACGCTGCGCCTCGTCATCAACCAGGTGTTCGGCATCACCGAGCGCGACGGGCAATATGATGTGGTCTGCACTGTCAAGGGCGGCGGCCTGTCGGGCCAGGCGGGCGCGGTGAAGCACGGCATCAGCCAGGCGATCACCAAGTACGAGCCGATCCTGCGCGCACCGGTCAAGGCGGCAGGCTTCCTGACCCGCGACAGCCGCACGGTGGAGCGCAAGAAGTACGGCCGCGCCAAGGCCCGCCGCAGCTTCCAGTTCAGCAAGCGATAATTTCACCGGCCCTGGATTGCGTCGGCAGTTCAGGGCCGTGTCGCGCTCGTCTGATCTGGTGAGCCGGCGATCCTGGCCCCCGCCGCGTCTGGCGCTGGATCGAAGCGCCCCCGGTGGAGCTGTCTTTCACGACGCGGCAGCGCCTGCTGCTGCTGGCGGGCTTCGTCGCCCTTGTCATGTTGCGGCTGCCGCTGGCGTGGGTGCATGGCCGCTTGCAGGATGAGGAAGGCACGGTCTTCCTCGCCTATGCCTGGCATCGCCCGGCCGGAGAGGCGCTGTGGCGGGCATTTGCGGGCTACCTCAACCTCGGTGCGAACGCCGTCACCCTGTTGGCCGTCCGGCTGGTCAGGGTCGGCATCCTGCCGCTGGAGGGTGTACCATACCTGACGATGACAACCGCGCTGCTGGTGCAGTCGCTGCCGGCCTTGCTGCTGGTGACCGGGCGTGCGGCGTGGCTGGCGGATCGCCGGGTGATCGTTGCCGGCCTGCTGATCGTCGCGACCGCGCCGCTCACCGAAGAAGTGTTCCTCAACACGCTGCACATCCAGTTCCATTTGCCGTTGGCGGCGGCGCTGATCCTGGCGCTCGACATTCCCGCGTCGCGCGTCGCCCGGCTGGGTTATGCGGTGCCGCTGCTGGTCGGACCGCTGTGCGGTCCGGGCGCGATCATCCTGCTGCCGTTCTTCGTCCTGCGAGCCGCTCTCGACCGCAGCCCGGCGCGGGGCGCGCAGGCCGCCGTGCTGGGGATCGGCGCTGCCGTGCAGTTGCTGGTCTTCTACAGCCACAGCCCGATCCGCGGTGATGTGCTCGGCCTGCCGACGCTAGCGGCGATCATGTTCGTGCGGCTCGCGCTGCTGCCGCTGCTGACGCCACCGCTCGCGACCCTGCTGGGGCGTACAGTCTATGCCTCCTATCGTGACGGCACGGTGCTGTGGTGGTTCGCGGTCGCGGGTGCGCTAGGCTATTTCGGAGCGCTCGCCACCACGGCGCTGCGCGACCGGCGCGACGGCGCAATCTGGCTGATTGCGGCCGGGCTGAGCATCGCGGCGGCGTCGTTCGGTCGCGGCATGATCGTCAGCAACCCGGAAGAATGGTTCAGCGTCGGCGCGGCCGAGCGCTACGATTTCTTGCCGCTCGTGCTGCTGGGGCTCGGCCTGTTGGCGCTGGCGGCGCGGGCGGAGGGCCGGCATCGCCGCGTGCGCCTGGTGCTGTGCCTCCTGACCTTGCTGTCCGGCGCGGTCGGCCTTTTC
The DNA here is from genome assembly GCF_903644135.1 of Sphingomonas bacterium. GTDB lineage: Bacteria > Pseudomonadota > Alphaproteobacteria > Sphingomonadales > Sphingomonadaceae > Sphingomonas. The sequence goes on from NZ_CAHJXA010000244.1 coordinate 2,795, forward strand.
GGCCCGCTGCGCGAGTTCAGGCGCGGACCGGCATGGCCGGCGGAGGTTGCCGCCTGGCGGCAGGACCATGACCATCACCTCGCCACCTGGCCGCAGGACTGGGCGGTCGACCTGTCCGACCGCGACCGCCCCTGTGCGCCTTGGGCTGGGGGACGGCCGATGCCGCCACAAGCCGACTATTGCGAGGCGGCGTGGCTGACGCGGATCAGCGAGGGTGCCAAGCGCGATCGACCGCCGCCGATGCATCGCTGACGCCGGCCCTCACATCATTACCACCTCTCCAATCCGCTCCGCCTCCGCGCGGTCGTGGGTCACCAGCAGGATCGGCAATCGCAGCTCATCGCGCACCCGCTCGATCGCGCGCAGCACCTCTTCGCGGCGGCTGCCGTCCAGCGAGGCGGTGGGCTCGTCCAGCAGCAGGAACGCCGGCTCGCTCAGCAGCGCACGGCCGGTCGCGACGCGGCGTGCCTCGCCGCCCGACAGGGTGCGCGGCCAGCGGCCGAGCAGGTGCGCGATGTCGAGCATCGCCGCCGTCTCTACCAGCCGCGCATCGCTGCGCGCGCCGTAGAGCAGGTTGCGGCGCACGGTCATGTGGGGAAACAGATGCGCGTCCTGGAACACGTAACCGACGCGGCGGCGCTCGACCGGCAGGTCGATCCGCGCGGCGGCATCGAACAGGGTGACGCCGCCGACCCGAACATGGCCGGCATCGGGCCGCACCAGCCCCGCGACCATGTCGAGCACGCTGGTCTTGCCCACGCCCGACGGGCCGAACAGCACGGTCGCGCCGCCCCCCGAACGAAACGCCGTCGCCACTCGGACGCCGCCGCGTCGCAGGTCGACATCGACGTCAAACACCGCGCACGCCGCGCCCTGCCCGCCGCGCCAGCAGTTCCGCCACGACCAGCGCGCCGAGGCTGAGCGCCACCGAGATCGCCGCCAGCCGCCACACCGTCGCGTCGCCATCGGGCCGTTGCAGTGCGGCATAGATGGCGAGCGGCAGTGTCTGCGTCTCGCCGGGCACGTTGGAGACGAAGGTGATCGTCGCCCCGAACTCGCCGATCGAGCGCGCGAAGCCCAGCACCGCGCCGGCCAGCACGCCCGGCAGGCTGAGCGGCAGAACGATCGTCGCGAACACCCGCCAGCGACCGGCACCCAGCATCCGCGCCGCGCCCTCCAGTCGGCGATCGACCGCCTCGATCGACAGGCGGATCGCGCGGACCGACAGCGGCAGCGCCATCACCGCCGCCGCGATCGCCGCGCCCGTCCAGCGGAACAGGACGCTGACCCCAAGCATCGCCAGCAGCCGCCCCGCCGGCCCAGCCGGCGCGAACGCCAGCAGCAGCAGCCAGCCGGTCACCACCGGCGGCACCACCAGCGGCAGGGTGACGAGCGCGTCGAGCAGCAGCTTGCCGGGGAAGCGCCACCGCGCCAGCACCCAGGCGAGCGCGAAGGCGACCGGCAGCGACGCCAGCGTCGCGACCCCGCCGACCAGCAGCGACAGACGCACGATCTGCCACTCCTCGCCAGTCAGCATCAGGGCGCGGTGAAGCCGTAGCGGCGGAAGATCGCCCGCCCCGCGCGCGACAGCAGGAAGCACCGGAAGCCCTCGGCATCGCCGCCGG
>NZ_CAHJXA010000245.1 GCF_903644135.1 Sphingomonas bacterium
GCCGCGCGATCGGTCGGCACTGGGTGAGCGGTCGTCCCGTGGCGCTGCGGCCCGGCCTGGAGACGCACCCGCACGCGCTGGCCGCTGGGGCGGTTTGGCACGATCCTCACCATCGCGCCGATCGGGCCGTGTCCGCACCGGGCGCTCCGCGGGCCTGCCGTCACGAGGATGCGCGGACGTCTTCGCGCGGGTTCGCTCGCCGAACGCTTGCGGCTGATCGTCACGAGTGCCGACCGGCTTGGCGGGGCGAGCGGTGGGAGACGGTCGCGCCCGACCGCTCCGATCACCGCCCCGTTCACCGATGGCCTGCTGAGCGGCAGGCGAGGGTGGCCGCCTCGCACCAGTTGGCCGCATCGCGTCGACTGCTCGCCGCTCGCCCATCGAACCCGCAGTGCGTGCGCGGCTGCGATCCGCGGGCGGTACAGCCGGCGGCGCGGCGGCTGGAGCAGGCGCGAGCGGCAGGGCCATGATCGCCGCCTGATCGCCGCTCTTGCCGGTCTTCAGCGTCTTGCGGAACACCTCCAGCTCGTGCTGGCGCACTTCACCGACATCGCCCGGCCCCATGTCGCCCAGCACGAACGGACCATAGCGGGTGCGGATCAACCGGCTGACCTCAAGCCCCAGATGCTCCAGCACGCGCCGCACCTCGCGGTTCTTGCCCTCGGTCAGCGTCATCTCGATCCAGCCGTTCGCGCCGGTTCGGCGTTCGAGGTTGGCGTCGATCGGGCCGTAGCGCATCCCCTCGATCTCGACGCCGTGGATCAGCTCCTCCAGCTGCGCCTGAGTGACCGGGCCATAGGCGCGGGCGCGATAGGTCCGCTCGACTCCGGTCGCGGGCAGCTCCAGCTGGCGCTTGAGGCCGCCATCGGTGGTCAGCAGCAAAAGCCCTTCGGTGGCGAGGTCGAGCCGCCCGACCGGCACCACCCGCGGCAGTTCGGGCGGCAGCCGGTCATAGATGGTGGGCCGCCCGGCCGGATCGCGCTCGGTCACCAGCAGTCCCGGCGGCTTGTGATAGACGAACAGCCGCGCGGCCGCCGGAGCCGCGACGGCCTTGCCATCGACAGTGATGCCGGCGAGCGAGGTCAGCAGCGTCGCCGGAGTGTCGATCGGGGTGCCATCGAGCGCGACCCGGCCCTCCGCGATCATCCGCTCGACCTCGCGGCGCGAGGCGATGCCGGCGCGCGCGAGCAGCTTAGCGATACGCTCGCCGGGGCCGCGCCCGCTTGCGGCAATTGCTGATCGATCGGTCGACATGCCGCGTCTCTACCCCGCTTTGCCGCCGCGACGAAAATATTTGGCGACCGATCCGGTTCGCTGGCGTTAAGGTACACCGGCGTAACGAGCCGGGAGGCCATTAGCGGGATCGCGACAATGTTGTTCGGACGCAGGAAGCGGCGGATATCGCGATTGCTGGTCGTGGAGGACGAGCCGTTGGTCGCGTTCGACACCGAGCATTTCCTGACCGACTCGGGCTTCACCATCGTCGCCACCGTCGACCGCGTCGCTGATGCGACGGCGCTGATCGGCAGCGGCACCGGCGTCGACCTGGTGCTGGCCGACGTCAACCTTGCCGATGGATCGGGCCTGGACGTCGCGCGCGCGGCGCGGACGCATGAGGTGCCGGTGCTGTTCGTGACCGGCAACTGCCCGGTCGAGGCGCAGCAGCTGGCGGCAGGCTGCCTCGCCAAGCCCTATGCGCAGCGCGACTTGCTCGCCGCGATCCAGGCGATCGACGCGGTGCTGGCGGGTAACAAGCCCAAGCGGATGCCGCCCGGCTTCCGGCTGTTCGATCAGGTGGATTAGCGGGCTTTCCTCCGCCGCTCGGGTCGCTAGGGTCGACGGCTAACGGGTGGGAGCGTGGGATGGCGACGATCGACGAGGCGCGACCACGCGGTTGGCACCTGCTGAAGGTGGCGCTGGGTTCGCGCAAGGCGGGGTCGATGTTCGCCTTCGGCTTCTCCTCGGGACTGCCGTTCGCGCTGCTGATCGGGACGCTGAATGCGTGGCTGGGCGAGGCGAAGGTCAACCTCGCGACGATCGGCGTGCTGTCTTGGATCGGGCTGGCCTATGCGTTCAAGTTCCTGTGGTCGCCGGTGGTCGATCGCGTGGTGCTGCCCGGACTGGGGCGGCTTGGCCGGCGCAAGAGCTGGATCCTGCTGTGCCAGGGCGTGCTGGTGGCGGTGCTGCTGGGGCTGGCGGCGACCGACCCGGCGGTCGCGATCGGCCAGTTCGCGCTGTTGGCGGTCATAGGTGCCGTGGCATCCGCGACCCAGGACATCGCCATCGACGCCTGGCGCATCGACATCGCCGACGACCGGACACCCGTCGAAGTGTTGTCGGCACTCTATCAGCTCGGAGCGCGCGGGTCAGCGATCGTCGGCGGGGCGTTTGCGCTGTTCCTGGCGTCGCGTCTGTCATGGCCGGGCGTCTTCACCGTCATGGCGGGGCTGATGGCCGGCATCGCGCTGGTCGCGCTGATCGCTCCCGATACGCAGCGGCCGCCCGTGGCGGCGGCGCACGCGGCACTGCTTGCGCGCGGTGAGGTCGACGCCCGCACCCGCGCCGTTGCGCTGGGCGTCGTCGGGGTTTGCTGGCTCTGGTCGATCCTCACCATCGGCCGTTTCATGGCGCAGATGCTCACGCCGCTCGTGCCGGGAGCAACGGCTCCCTCGGCGGCGGACTTCCTGAAATATCGAGGACCGTTCATCGTCGCCGCGACCGTGCTGGTGCCGTTGGCTGTCGCGGCAGTGCTCAATCGGTTGCGCACACGCGGCCAGTACGTCCAGCCAGTCGCCGAACCTCCCGGCATCGGCCTGCGCGCGGCTGCCGACCATCTCTACATGGCGCTGGTCGCGCCCGTCGCCGAGCTCGTTGGGCGGCTCGGCTGGGGCGTGCTGGCGGTGATCGGCCTGATCCTCACCTATGCGCTTTGCTATAATATCTGGGCGAGCTTCGCCTATCCGTTCTACCTCGACTTCATGCACTATTCGAAGGACGAGGTGGCGTTCGCGTCCAAGATCTTCGGTATCCTGATGACGATGCTCGGCGTTGGCCTCGGCGGCTTTCTGTTCCTGCGGGTGGGCCGGTTTCCAACGGTGATGCTCGGGGTCATCATGCCGATCTTCGGCAACTTCCTCTACGCCGACCTGGCCGACGGCGCTGCGAAGATCGATGCCGTGCTCCGCGCTACCCGGCTCGACGCGGTGGCGCTGGCGGCGGGCAGCGATCTGCGTATGGCGCGGCTGCTGCTCACCATCTGCTACGAGAATATCTCGACCGGCATCGCCGGTGCCGCCTTCGTCGCCTATGTGTCGACGATCGTCAGCAAGCGCTTCTCGGCGGTGCAATATGCCTCGCTGTCATCGCTGGTGTTTCTGGTCGGCTCGCTGCTCAAGGGAGCCGCGGGGCAGGCGTTCGACCTATACGGCTATGCGCCGGTGTTCCGCTGGGTGGCGCTGCTCGGGCTGGTGGCGATCGCGTTCGTGGCGCTGGAATGGTGGCGGGCGAGCCGTGCGCCGGCCTGGACCGAGCCGGGTGACACCGGCGCGCCGGCCTAGCAGGCCGTCACCGGCCGACCCGCATCGGCAAAGGCCGCGGCGACTGCGGCGGCACTGGCCAGGACGCCATCGACCCGCGCCGTGCCGAGCAGATCCCCCATCAGCAGCAACGCCAGGTCCACGCGGGTCTCGACGCGGGCAAGGACGGTCAGCAGCGCCGCCTCGGCCGGCGTCATCCGCGCGCAGCAGCATGGCGCGATCGCGATCGTGCCCGATGCGGTGGCCGCGACGTCCGCCATCAGCGCTCGCATCAGCATCAGCGGACGGCGGAAATCCTGACCGAACGCGGTGAACAGCGCGTGCGCGGCGCGCGCGTCGGCCAAGCCGTGCGCCCCCATCCGCCGGATCGCGAACAAGGCGATGCGGGCATTGGCGCAGGCGGGCAGGGGATGCGGCAAAGCGCTCGATGTAGCGGTGGTGACGGTCATGGCAGCGACTCCTTGCGATCAAGGTCGCTAATTCGCTATTGATAGTCAATCGCAAATATTAGGTCGGCAGCTCGTCGTTCAGCGCCAGCGCTTCGCCGGCCAGGTAGAGCGAGCCGGCGATCAGCACCTCGACCGGACCAGCCGCGCCGACAAGATCAAGCGCCTGCGATAACGTACCGGAAGTCGTCGCGGCCACGCCGAACGACGTGGCGATCGCCACCAGCGACTTGGGGTGATGGTGATCATGATGGCCGACCGGCACGGCCACCACGCGATCCACGCCGGGCGTCAGCAGCCGCAGCACGCCCGGCGCGTCCTTGTTGGCGAGCATCCCGATCACCAGCACGCGCCGGCCGCCCGATCGTCGATACCGGGCTGCACGAGCTGCGCTG
>NZ_CAHJXA010000246.1 GCF_903644135.1 Sphingomonas bacterium
TGTCGACGCTGCCCGACCGGTGCGTCGAGGCGAGCACCGCCAGCACGATCGACAGGCCGACGAACGCCGTCGCCAGGATGCCGGTCATCCGCGTCAGGAAATCCGCTGCGCCGCGCGCCGACATCAGCCCCGACGGGCTGCCGCCCATGCCGAGCCCGCCCCCCTCGGAGCGCTGCATCAGGATCACGGTGACGAGGGCCGCCGCGATGATGGCATGAACGACTAGCAGGAAGGGGAACATAGGTGATGTTTTCCGAGAGCGACGACGAGCCGCGATGCCGCCACATAGGCCGGCGCTCCCGGTCGATCAACTGCGCGGCCGGCCGGGGTCAAGGTGCGATTCACCAGCCGCCCGCGAAACTACCGCCGCGACAGGGCGTTATCAGCGCATAATGACCGTCTCGGGCGGTTTATCGAGGCTAGCGGTGACCGCATTCGAAGCACAGGCCCTGTCGAGCTGGATGGCGACCCTGGTCGACTATGTCCGCTCGGGCGAGCCCGATCTCACCAATCGGCAGATGGCATTGCTGCTGGTCGTCTATCTTCGCCCCGGCCCCCATACGGTACGCGGGCTGGCGCGGGCGCTCAACGTGTCCAAGCCGGTGGTGACACGCGCCTTGAACAGGCTGGGCGCGCTCGGCTATCTGCGCCGGCAGCGCGACGACAGCGACAAGCGTAACATCTTCGTCGCGCGGACGTCCGAGGGGGCAGATTTTCTTGAAGGGTTCGGGCATTTCATCGGCGATAGCGAGCCTTCCGGTCAGCCCTCAGGCCCTCGGCAGCACGCCCACGCGTAGGCGCGTGGCGCTTGATGGCCGCTCGGTGACGCTCGATCCCATGACCAACGCGGTTCGTGCCGACCTGGCCGACGTGCGCCTCGCCGATCGGGTGTTCGCGCCGCATTATGCCTCGCCGGTGCCGCGCACGATTGGGCGCAGCGTCGGCTTGCGGCAGGCGCGTGCGATCGATTCGGCGGTGGTGGCGACGCTCGCGCCCGGTGCGGCGTTCGACCTGCTCGATCTGGTCGGTGGCGATGCTTGGGGTGTCGCGGTCGCCGAGACGCTGGTCGGCTATGTCGACGCCGCCGCGCTGAACGAGCCATGAGCGTCGCCGTCTTCATCGACGGTGCCGCCGGCACCACCGGGCTCGAAATCCGCGAACGGCTCGCCGGCCGGCCCGAAGTGTCGCTGATCACCCTCGGCGAGACCGAGCGCAAGGACGCAGTGGTCAGGCGCGAGGCACTCAACGATGCCGACATCGTCATCCTGTGCCTGCCCGACGAGGCGGCGCGCGAAGCGGTGGCGCTGATCGACGGTCCCGCCAAGGTCATCGACGCCTCCACCGCGCACCGCGTCGCCGGCGGCTGGACCTATGGCTTTCCCGAGCTGTCGCCGGATCAGGCGGAGCGGATCGCCGGCGCGACGCGAGTGGCCAATCCGGGCTGCTACCCAACCGCGTTCCTCGCGCTGGTCGCGCCGCTGGTGCGCACCGGGCTGATCCCCGCCGACTGGCCGCTCAGCTTCAACGCGACCTCCGGCTATTCGGGCGGCGGCAAGGCGATGATCGCCGAGTTCGAGGGTGGCGAGACCACGACCGGCTATCGCATCTATGGCCTGACGCTCGGCCACAAGCACGCGCCCGAGATGCGGCTCCATGCCGGCCTCGCCCATGCGCCGGTGTTCCAGCCCGCAGTGGCGCGCAGCTATCGCGGGATGCTGGGCGAGGTGCCGCTGGCGCTGGCGGCGTTGCCGGGCAGACCGACGCTCGATGCGATCACGACAGCACTGCGAGAGGCCTATGCCGGCTCGCCGGTCGTGACCGTCGCCGATGCCGACGAGGCGTTGGTCCTTATCGAGGAACATGCCGGCACCGATCGTATGACGCTGCGCGTGTTCGGCAACCCCGCTACCGGCCACGCCCGCCTCGTCGCGACGCTCGACAATCTCGGCAAGGGCGCGGCCGGGGCGGCGGTGCAGAACCTCAACATCATGGCCGGCCTGCCCCAGACCGCCGGTCTCGTCCTCTAGGCGCAGGAGCCCTTCATGCAACGCACTCCCGTGGGCAAGATGCTGCTGTTCGGCGCGACCGGCGACCTCGCGCAGCGGATGCTGCTGCCATCGCTTTATGGCCTTCATGCCGACAAGCTCCTCCCCGACGATCTGACGATCTTCGGCGCGGCGCGCACGGACTATGACGACGCCGCCTACAAGAAGTTCGCCAAGAAGGCGCTCGACCAGTTCCTGCCCGCCGACCGCAAGAACGACGACGCGATCGCCAGCTTCCTCGACCGGTTGAGCTATCAGTCGACCGATCTGTCCGATCCCGCCAGCTACCAGCCGCTCGCCGAGAAGATCGGCGACGTCGCCGGCGGGCTCGCCATCTATCTGTCGACCGCACCGTCACTGTTCGAGGCGGCGGTGAAGGGCCTCGAAGCGGTCGGGCTGGCCGGCGAGACGGTGCGGATCGGGCTGGAGAAGCCGCTCGGCTATGACCTCGCCTCGTCGCAGGAGATCAACGACACCGTCGCGCTCGGCTTCTCGGAGGAGCGGACTTTCCGCATCGATCACTATCTCGGCAAGGAGACGGTGCAGAACATCCTCGCCCTGCGCTTCGGCAACTCGTTCTTCGAGCCGGTGTGGAACGCGCGCGGCATCGACAACGTCCAGATCACCATCGCCGAGACGGTCGGGCTGGAGGAGCGCGCCGGCTATTACGATACCGCCGGCGCGCTGCGCGACATGGTGGCGAACCACATCCTGCAGCTGCTGGCCATGGTGGCGATGGAACCACCCGCCAGCTTCGACGGCACGGCGGTGCGCGACGAAAAGGCCAAGGTGTTCCGCTCGCTCAGGCTGATGAAGCCAGAGGACGTGCCCCACAACACCGTCACCGGCCAGTATGGCCCCGGCGCGGTCGACGGCAAGATCGTCAAGAGCTATCTCGACGAACTGGGCAACCCGTCCACCACCGAGACCTTCGTCGCGATCAAGGCGCATGTCGATAACTGGCGCTGGCAGGGGGTGCCCTTTTACCTCCGCACCGGCAAGCGCATGACCGCGCGCCGGTCGGAGATCGCGATCCAGTTCAAGCCGGTGCCGCACTCGATGTTCTCGGGGCGCGGCGGCGTGCTCCAGCCCAACGTCCTCGTCATCCGCCTCCAGCCGGAGGAATATGTCCAGATGCTGGTGATGGCCAAGGAGCCGGGCCTCGACCGCGAGGGCATCCGCCTGCGCGAGGTGCCGCTCAATCTCAGCCTCGACAGCGAGTTCAAGGGGCCGCGCCGCATCGCCTATGAGCGGCTGCTGCTCGACCTGATCGAGGGCGACCAGACGCTGTTCGTCCGCCGCGACGAGGTGGAGGCGCAGTGGCGCTTCGTTGACGCGATTCGCGAGGGCTGGAAGGCCAACGATACCAAGCCCAGGAGTTACCCGTCGGGCAGCTGGGGCCCTTCGGCGGCGGTGGCGCTGACCGAGCGCGACGGCGTGACGTGGCAGGACGACTGAACACCACCATCAAGGACGAAGATATGAGCGAAGAGATCGAATGGTGGGACTATGACGACGCGGCCGAGCTGGCCGACGCCGTCGCGGGCGATGTACAGTTCGTCATCGAGAGCGCGCTCGACGCGCGCGGCTCGGCGGTGATCGCGCTGGCGGGGGGCAAGACGCCCTTTCCCGCCTATCAGAAGCTGGCCGCCGCCAAGCTCGACTGGAAGAAGGTGACGATCGTCCCGACCGACGAGCGGATCGTGCCGCTCGGCGATCCGCTGTCCAACGTCACCGCGCTGGCCAAGATCTTCATCGCCAAGGGCGCGCGGGTGATGCCGATCGTGCCGGCGGCGACTGGCGACTACAAGGCGGCGGGGCGCTCGGCGGACGCGTTGATGCAGGACCTGCACTGGCCGCTCGACCTGTGCCTGCTCGGCGTCGGCGGCGACGGCCACACCGCCTCGATCTTCCCCGGTCCCGATTACGACGAAGCGCTTGCCGGCCCGCGCGAGCGCCGTGCGCTCGGCGTGATGCCCGAACCGCTGCCCGAGGAAGCACCCGTGCCGCGGGTGACGCTCAGCCGCGAGGGTATCGTCACCGCTCGCGCGCTGATGATCGCGGTCACCGGCCAGGGCAAGCGCGACGTCATCGAGGCGGCGATCAAGCAGGGCGCGTCGTCGCGCTATCCGATCGGCCGGGTGCTGGCCGACGCGGAGCTGCCGGTCGACATTCACTGGGCACCCTGACGCCGGCGTAAGAGGGGCGGCAATGAAGCTCGTTGCGGTCGACATCGGCGGCACCCACGCCCGCTTCGCGAGCGCCGAGGTGGAGGATGGCCGGGTGGCGGCGCTGGGCGAGCCG
>NZ_CAHJXA010000247.1 GCF_903644135.1 Sphingomonas bacterium
CGGGTCAACCGGGCTGACGAGGCGGAGGCGCTGCTTGTGTGACCGCTATGTGAGCGGCCGGAGCGGGAACGTGCCGAAGCGCTCATCGTTGAGCGAGGGCTGGCCTGCCCCGACCTCGATCATGGCCTCACCATAAGGTCGTGTCCGTAGCCGCAACCGGCCAGACGCCAGGTTCGACCAACCCTAGAGGAAGAGCGCGATGACCAAGACCAGCGACTTCTTCGTCGAGCGGCTGAAGGCATGGGGCGTCACGCGCATCTTCGGCTATTCGGGCGACGGCATCAACGGCGTGCTGGGCGCGCTCCAACGCGCCGAGAAGGCCGGCGACGGCATCGAGTTCATCCAGGTCCGGCACGAGGAGATGGCGGCGTTCATGGCCACTGCCCATGCCAAGTTCACCGGCGAGCTGGGCGTGTGCCTGTCGACCGGCGGGCCGGGCGCGACCCACCTCATCACCGGGCTCTACGATGCCAAGAGCGACCACATGCCGGTGCTCGCCATCGCCGGCCAAGCCGAAACGACGGTGCGCGGCGCGAGCTATCAGCAGGAGCTGAACCTCGACCGGATGTTCGCCGACATCGCCGACTTCGTGCAGGAAGCGGCCGCGCCGGCGCAGCTTCGCCACCTGGTCGATCGCGGCCTGCGCATCGCGACGGCGCGCAATGGCGTGACGGTGCTGATCCTGCCCAAGGACGTGCAGGACATGGCCTGGGAGGAGCCCAAACTGGCGCATGGCTATACCCGGTCCGGCCCCGGCTATCAGCGCCCTCGCGTCGTCCCCTATGCCGCCGACCTGCAAAAGGCGACCGACATCCTCAACGCGGGCAGGAAGGTCGCGATCCTGATCGGTGCGGGTGCCCGCGGTGCGGCCGATGCGGTGGCCGCGGTCGCCGAGACGCTGGGCGCGGGGGTCGCCAAGGCGCTGCTCGGCAAGGACGTGCTGGCCGACGACCTGCCCTTCGTCACCGGCGCGATCGGGCTGCTCGGCACCAAGCCGTCGTCGGACATGATGAACGGCTGCGACACGCTGCTGATGATCGGCACCGGCTTCCCCTGGGCCGAGTTTCTGCCGCCCGACGGCCAGGCACGCGCGGTCCAGATCGACATCGACCCGGCGATGCTGGGCCTGCGCTATCCGGTCGAGGTCAACCTGCACGGCGACGCGCAGGAGACGCTGGCGGCGCTGCTGCCGCTGCTCGCGCGCCAGCAGGACCGCAGCTGGCAGGACGATATCGCCGCGGGCGTGCGGAGGTGGTGGCAGACGCTGAAGGACCGCGCCATGGCACCGGCGAATCCGGTCAACCCGCAGCGCGTCGTGTGGGAGATGTCGCCGCTGTTGCCGGCCGACGCGATCGTCACCTCCGACTCGGGCTCGTGCGCCAACTGGTATGCGCGCGACTATCTGTTGAAGCAGGGGCAACGCGCGTCGCTGTCAGGCGGCCTGGCGTCGATGGGTGCGGCGGTGCCCTATGCGATCGCCGCCAAGTTCGCGCATCCGACGCGGCCGGTGGTGGCGCTGGTCGGCGACGGCGCGATGCAGATGAACAACATGGCCGAGCTGATCACCGTCCAGAAATACTGGCAGCGCTGGGCCGATCCGCGGCTGATCGTCTGCGTGTTCAACAACCGCGACCTCAACGAAGTGACCTGGGAGCAGCGGGTGATGGAGGGCAACCCGCGCTTCCCGACCACCCAGGACCTGCCGGACGTGCCCTATGCGCGGTTCGCGGAGCTGATCGGGCTGAAGGGCATTTACGTCGACACGCCCGAGGCGCTGGCGGGTGCATGGGCGGCGGCGCTGGCCGCGGACCGGCCGGTGGTGCTGGAGGTGAAGACCGATCCCGACGTCGCGCCGTTCCCGCCGCACCTGACGATCGAGCAGGTCAAGGGCTTCATGTCGTCGATCATGAAGGGCGACAAGACCGCCGGCCAGGTCGTCGCCAACACCGCCCGGCAGGTCCTGCACGAGCTGCTGCCGCATGGCGCAAGCTGAGCTGCCTGAAACGCCGGCGCTTTACCGGCGCGCCGGGTTGGCGAGGAAAACGACATAGCCCCGAAAGCGCGGGTTCGCCGCTAGCGATGGCGGCGCGCGCCACTCTCCGCCCTGCAACAGCCCGATGCGGAACGGCACCGTCATTCGGCCGAGCCGCGCCAGATAGCCGGCATAGCCAGGAATGACGTGCCGGCCCTGGTAGATCTGCAGCACCACCTCATCGACGACGCCCGCCAACGCGTCGAGCCCGGCGGGGTCGCCATTGGCGCTCCAGTCGAGCAGGCCGGTGATCCCCAGCCGGCAGTCGCCCGGCAGCCGCCGTCTCAGGTCCGCCAGGAACGCCGCATATTCGCCGAGGTGCCGGGTGCGCGCGTCGAAGTCGATCTGCACCCCTGCCACGCGATTGCCCGCCGCACGCCAGCGAGCGAGCTCGGCGAGCAGCTGACGATAGACGAGCGGCGACCAGCGCAGCGTCGCGACGCGCACCACCATCCATATCTCCGCCCCTGCGACGTGCGGCACCGCCGGCCGCTGCGCGATAAGGCGGACGGTCGGCACGGCATCGACCTGCCCCTCCAGCAGGTACAGCCGCCTGGCCTGGCGCAACACCGGTTGCGGGCGCACGCCGGCCCACAGCCAGAACGCGTCATAGCGCGCCGCGTCCACCGCCGCGTCCGGCACCGCGGCGGCGAGCGCCAAAGCGACCGCGCCGATCACGCGCTACCAGTAATATCTGGACTCCTGCGCCCAGCGCGAAGTTGGGAAATCCTTGTGCAGCCGCAGGTACCAGCCCTTGCGCACCGCCGGCGCGACGTTCTCGCCGCCGCAGCTGTTCGCCCGCGACGGCGCATAGCAGTTGACTGCGCGGTACAGCGCATAGGCGCGATCGGCCGCAGGCGTCGCCGGCGCGGCGATCAGCGCCTTGTAGACCTCCAGCCGCGAGAAGGGCCGGCCGGGGAATAGCGGGCGGGTGCCGCCCAGCTCGTCCGCGGGCGGCTGGGTGTCGAGGAAGAAGCCGTCCATGGCGTTGAGCCGGACGAACTCGGCGACGCACAGCCGGGCGGCGGCGAGGTGCGAGTCGGCGACCAGGCGCGCGGCGGTCTCGCGCAAGGCGGGACAGGCGAACCCCTCGCGGGTCGCGCCGATGGTGAAGATGCCGACCGACGGATCGTTGGTGCCGACGAAGTTGTAGACGTCAGCCTTCGCCTCCGCGCCGGCGGGCACCTGCGCGACATCCGCCACGAAGTCACGATACGCGCCCCGCGTCACGTCCTTGTAGAGGAGCGTGAACAGCGCCACCGCGCGCTCGTGCTTGCCCGCGCCGGCATCCGCCGCCTGCCGCCTGAGCAGCGCCGCGCCGGCGACGTCGGTCAGCAGGGTGTCGCGGATGGTCGGGTCGCGCACCGGCGAGCCGGCGGCGAACACCCGGTCGAGCCCCGCCGTCCGCTCGTCGTGCAGCGCCAGCGCCAGCTCGACAGTCGGCCGCTGGAAGGGCGGCGCGGCCCCCGGGATCAGGTCCAGCCAGAAGCCGCGCGCGTTGCGGTCGCCGGCGGCGTCGAGCGCCATGCCGCGCAGCATCTGGCGGCTGAACTGGACGGTGTCGAACGACGGCTGCCGCGCCTGGTCACCGACCAAGCGTAGCACCTCGCGCGGATCGTTGCCGGCGTAGAAGGCGCGAGCCGCGAGCAGGAAGTCGAGCAATGCCGGCTGGCGCGCGAACCGCGGCCGCTGCGCTTCGATCTCGGCGCGGCTGATCAGCGGCTCGGCCGGTTTCTTGTCGTCGCCGCGCATGAGCTGCAGGTCGAGGACGGCGAGCAGGACCGGGTCGCTGGTATCGGCCTGGGTCAGTTTAGGCAGCAGCTTGGTGTCGATCTCCTCGGCGAGCGCGGCATCGTCGAGGCCGCGGGCCGCGGCGGGCTGCGCGAACAGCGCCACATATTGCGCCGCCAGCTTCCCCGTGTCGCCACCTAGCCAGTAGACGCGGCGCAACAGGCCCCGGGCCGAGGCGGCATAGCGGCCGGCGGGATAGGCGGCGGCATAGCCGCGCAGCCCGGCCTCGGCGGCGGCGATCGCCTTCCGGTCGGCAACCTTCTTGTCGTCGCGGCACCCGAACTGGTCGAACAGGCCGACCTGTGCGCGGTTCACCTCGACACGGGCCGCCATATAGCGCGCGGTCTCGCGCAGCCACGGCTCACCGTTGCCGCCGAGCGCCGCGAAGCGCGCCGCGGCGATGTCGAAGTCGCCGGCATAGAAGGCGGCTGCGCCTTGCAGGTAGGTCGCGAAGCCCTGCGCGGCCGGCGAGCCGACCTGGAAGGTCGCGGCCGGCAGGGCGGTCTTCGCGGCGTCGGCGC
>NZ_CAHJXA010000248.1 GCF_903644135.1 Sphingomonas bacterium
GGCGGTGGTGGTGTGGCTCGCCGCCCACCCCGATGTGCTGGCGGAGCGGGTACGGCGGCGCGATACGCGGCCGCTGCTCCACGGGCGCGACGCGCGCGTGGTGCTCGCCGAGCTGGCGCGGGTCCGCGCGCCGTTCTACGCGCAGGCGCATCACCGCATCGGCAGCCAGAAGGGCCCGCACGAGACGACGGTGGCGGCCATCCTGAAGGCGCTGGGGCTATGAGGACGATCAGCGTCGACCTGGCGGGGCGGCCCTATGACATCAGAATCGCGGCCGGGCTGCTCGCCCGCGCCGGCGAGCACGTCGCGCCCTTCGCCAAGGGCCGACGCGTGGCGATCGTCACCGATGCCAACGCCGCGATCCACCTGCCGACGCTGACCGCCTCGCTCGATGCGAGCGGCGTCGCCAGCGAGGCGATCGTCCTGCCGCCCGGAGAGGCGACCAAGAGCTGGGCGCAGTTGGCGGCATTGTGCGACCGGCTGCTCGCGCTGGGGGTCGAGCGCGGCGATGTCGTGGTGGCGCTAGGCGGCGGCGTGATCGGCGATCTGGTCGGTTTCGCCTGCGCGATCCTCAAGCGCGGCTGCGGCTTCGTCCAAGTGCCGACCACCCTGCTGGCGCAGGTCGACAGTTCGGTCGGCGGCAAGACCGCGATCAACACCGCCGCCGGCAAGAACCTGATCGGCGCGTTCCACCAGCCGGCGCTGGTGCTGATCGACCCGGAGGTGCTGGCGACGCTGCCCCCGCGCGAGCTGGCGGCGGGCTATGCCGAGGTGGTGAAATACGGCCTCATCGACGATGCCGCGTTCTTCGGCTGGTGCGAGGCGAACGGAGCGGTGTTGCTCGCCGGCGAGCTTGCGCTGCAGGAACACGCCATCGCCCACTCGGTCGAGGCCAAGGCGCGGATCGTCGCCGCCGACGAGTTTGAGACCAACGGAACCCGGGCGCTGCTCAACCTCGGCCACACCTTCGGCCACGCGCTGGAGGCGGAGGCGCGGTTCGACGGTAGCCTGCTCCATGGCGAGGCGGTGGCGGCGGGCTGCGCGCTGGCGTTCCGCTATTCGGCGCGTCTGGGGCTGTGCGCCGCAAGCGACGCCGAGCGGGTCGCCGATCATTGGCGCTCGGTCGGCCTCCCCGCCGGCCTGGCAGGCATAGCCGCAAGCGGCGAGCGGCTGGTCGAGCATATGCGCCACGACAAGAAGATGGCGGCGGGCACCCTGCCCTTCCTCCTCGCCCGCGGCATCGGCACGACCTTCCTCGACCGCAGCGTCGATCTCGCCGACGTCGCCGCCTTCCTGGATGAGGAGCGACGCTGATGCCCAACGGCGTGAAGAAGGGCGACCTGCCGACCAAAATCTGCCCGACCTGCCAGCGGCCGTTCACCTGGCGCAAGAAGTGGGCGCGCGACTGGGATCAGGTGGTGTATTGTTCGGACAAGTGTCGCGGCAAGCGTTAGCCGGCGCGCAACCCCCAAGCCAGCCACAGCCATCCCGCGATCAACAGCGCGCCGCCGATCGGCGTCACCGGCCCGACCCAGCGCGGCGCACCGAGTGCCAGCGCGTAAAGCGAGCCGCCGAACAGCGCGCCGCCCGCCACGAACAGCCAGCCCGGCCCCCACGCCTCCAGCCGCAGCGCGACCAGCGCCGCGATCGCATGGACCAGCTGGTAATGCGCACCGACCTTGAGCAGCTCCGCCGCGCGCTCGCTCGCGCCATGCGCGCCGAACGCGCCCGCCGCCACCGCCATCGCTCCCGCCAGCGCAGCGAGAATACCCAGCCAGTTCATCGTATCGCCCCCATCAGCCAGTGCCACTCGGCCATCAGTCGCGGCCAGCTGTCGACCAGCGCGCAGACCGCCACGGCCGCCGCGCCGATGCCGGCAACCAGCACCGCCGCCGACGCCATGTCCTTGATGACCTTGACCTCGGGATGGATGGCGGGGTGGAGCAGGTCGATAAGGCCCTCCAGCGCCGAGTTGAGCATCTCCAGCGCCAGCACCAGCGCCGCGACGATCGCGATCGCCGCCCACCATATCGGTGCCGGCCGCACGACCAGCAGCACTGCCAGCGTGGCGCTCAACGTGCGGACATGCACCCGGAACGAGCTTTCGCGCACATGTGCCTCGATCAGCCCGGCCAGCGCGAAGCCCAGCCGCTGATGGATCGGGCGACCTTTCATCGTTCGGCCTTCATCGCTCGCCGATCCGCGTCGCGGGGATCAGGTGACGCGCGGCGCGCAGGTCGCCGCCCGCGAGCTGGAACTTCAGCCGCTCCCGGTCGCTCGCGCGATAGGCGGCTTCGGCGCGGTCGATCGCGCCATCCTCGACGGCGATGCTGGTCAGCGCCCGGCGCGCCATCTGGACCGCCGATTCGAGCACTTCGCGTACGGCATAGTGAATGGGTGCATCCTTCAGCTTGACCACCGCTCGCCGATCATAGGCGCGCACGAAGATCGTCGCGCGCGGGAATGCCCGATGCACCTCGTCGAGCATATCGGCCTCGAGCTGGTCACCATCGATGCAGAACAGGATGAGCTCCGCCTCCGCCGCGCCGGCCTGACGCAGCAGGTCGATGCGGGTGCCGTCACCATAATAGACCTTGGCCCCGAACTCGCCGGCGATGTCGATCATGTCGATGTCGGTGTCGATCAGCGTCACCGGCACGTCCTGCGCCGCCAGGATCTGCGCCACCGTCTGGCCGAAGCGGCCATAGCCGACGATCAGCGCATTGGCCCCGTCGACGGTCGGGCCGTCGCGGGTGCCGCCGGCGACCAGCGGCTGGCTGCGGAAGCGGCGCGTGACGCTCATCAGGAACGGCGTCGTCGCCATCGACAGGGTGACGACCGCGCCGAACAGGCTCGCCGCCTGCGGGGCGATCACCGCTCCCGATTGCGCGGCCGCGAACAGCACGAACGCGAACTCGCCGCCTTGGCTGAGCAGCAGGCCGAGCGCGAACGCCGGCCGCCAGCGCATCCCGAAGGCGAGGCCGATGCCCATCACCACCGCCGTCTTGGCGAGGATCAGCGCCGCCGCCATGCTGGCCACGAACAACGGCCGCTCGGCGATGGCGTGGAGGTCGAGGCTCATCCCGACCGCCAGGAAGAACAGCCCGAGCAGGATCGAGCGGAACGGCTCGACATCCGTCTCCAGCTCGTGCCGGTATGGCGTGTCCGCCAGCATCACCCCGGCGACGAACGCGCCGAGCGCGGTCGACAGGCCCAGCGCCTCCATCACCGCCGCGCTGGCGATCACCGCGAATAGCGCGGCGAACACGAACATCTCGCGCTCGCCCAGGTTGCCGATCAACCGGAACAGCGGCCTGAGGACAAAGCGCCCGGCCAGGATCAGCCCGAACACTGCCAGCACCGTGTAGATCGCCAGCAGCCAGCCTGGCGGCGCGTGCGGGTCGGCGGGGTTGCGCGACAGGGCGGCGATGATGGTGATCAGCGGGACGATCGACAGGTCCTGGAACAGCAGGATCGAGAAGGCGCGCTCGCCGAACGGGGTGCGCAGCCGCCCGGCCGATTGCAGCATCGGCAGCACCTGCGCCGTCGACGACAATGCCAGCGGCAGGCCCAGCGCCAGCGCCGCCGCGCCCGAGAAATGCGTCGTCAGCCAGACGATCGCGGTCACCACCAGCCCACAGGCGACGACCTGAAGCAGGCCGAGCCCGAAGATCTCCTGCTTCATCCGCCACAGCCGCGCGGGGTTCAGCTCCAGCCCGACGATGAACAGCAGCAGGGTGATGCCCAGCTCGGCGATACCCATCTTGCCCTCGGCGTCATTGGCGAGGCCCAGCACCTCCGGCCCGACCAGCGCTCCGGCAACCAGATAGCCCAGCGTCGCGCCCAGCCCGAGGCGGCGGAACAGCAGCACGCAGGCTAGACCAAAGCCGAGCAGCACCACGCCCTCGCGCAGCAGCGACACGGGGGCCGCGTGCATCAGGCGGTGACGCGAGCAGCGGCGGACTGCGCGGCTTCGGCCGCCGCCTCGAACGCCAGACGGATCGAGGAGTGGCGAGCGGTGTAGGCGAGCGCCGGGGCGAACACGTCCAGTCCCGGCCACTGCGGTGCATCGCCGCCCTGCGCCAGCCACGCGGTCAATGCGTCGCGCGCAGCGGCAAGCTCATCGGGGGAGCGGCCGAGGATGTTGGCGGCAAGCAGCGACGACGATGCCTGGCCGAGCGCACAGGCGCGGACCAGCAGGCCGACCTCGACGATGCGGCCGTCCTCACCCAGCGACAAGTCGACCGTGACGCGGCTGCCGCAGACCGGCGAGCGCTTCTCGATGGTCGCCTGCGCGTCCGGCAGGCGTTCGTGA
>NZ_CAHJXA010000249.1 GCF_903644135.1 Sphingomonas bacterium
GGTCGCGGTCAGGCGCGCCTCGACCAGAGCGGTGATCCGCTCGCGCACCGGCATCGCCGCCAGCACCGCCGGCGGCAGCCGTTCCAGCATGGCATCGTCGATCGTCGCGAACCAGGCATCGATCATCGCGGTCGCGTCGGGCAGCGCCAGCGCCGCCACGTCGCGGTCGATGCCGGCGAACTCGGCGGCGGTGTCGCGCGCGACCGCGCTCCAGCCGTCGAAGGCGGCGTTGTCTGCGACCGCGCCCGCCAGCGCGGCGCGGATCTCGTCCAGGGTCAGGTCGGTGGGATCGGTCATGCTGGTTCAGGATGGCGTGCCGGCGCGTCCGGCGCAACCTCCTGCCCGCGGATCATCACCAGCGCGGCGGCGACCAGCGCAGCGCCGATCCAGTCGGCGAGCCCCAGCCGCTCGCCATAGCTTGCCCAGCCGATCGCGGCGGCCACCACCGGCTGCACCAGCAGCGCGACCCCGATCACCAGCGGCGACAGCCGGCCGAGCGCATAGACCATGCATCCCTGCCCCAGTACCTGGCTGACCAGCGCCAGCGAGACCAGCGGCCACCACAGGTGCGGCACGATCGCCTCCCCCAACGCCAGCGCGAAGCCGAGCAGCGGCAGGACGCTGGCGACCGTCGACAGCGCCAGCGCCGACACCGGCGCAAGCGTCTGCCGCACCCGCGCCATCAGCACGAAATAGATGGTGTAGAGCAGCCCGGCGAGGATGCAGAGCAGGTCGCCGGCAAGATGGCGCGGATCGAGCTGGTACGATCGCCCCATCAACAGCGCAGCCCCGACCGCGGCACAGCCAAGCGCGATCGCCTGCAGCCGCGTCGGCAGCGTCCGCGCCGCGACGAAGCCGTAGACGGGGAAGATCAGCGTCGCGCAATTGCCGAAAAGGGTCGCGTTGGCGAGCGTGGTGCGGCGGATGCCGAGATGCCAGCAGCCAAGGTCGGCGGCAAAGGCGACGCCGCCCAGCCCGAGCAGCCACCACAGGCGACCGCCGAGCGGCGTCGGCCGCGATCCGCTCGCCACCGCCAGCCCGGCCAGCACCGGCGCGGCGAGCGCGATCCGCCACAACCCCGCCGCGACCGGCCCGGTGTCGGCATGGCGCACGAACCAGGCACCGAACGCCAGCGCGACATTGGCGACCAGCAACGCCGCGAACGGCGCCGCGCGGCTTTGCGGGGCGACAGTTTTCCTTTGCGTGCCGACGGGATGCATGTGGCCGTGTAGCGTCCTATCTCCGCTGCGTCAGGCCATTCCACCGGAGCATCCCATGCCGAGCCTCTTCGAGCCGATAGCCTATGGCGGCATCCAGGCGTCCAACCGCGTCGTCATGGCTCCGCTGACGCGCGGCCGGGCCACGTCCGGGCATGTCCCGACCGAGCTGATGATCGACTATTACCGCCAGCGCGCCGGGGCCGGCCTGATCGTCACCGAGGGTACGGGGATCAGTCGCGAAGGGCTGGGTTGGCCCCACGCGCCGGGGCTGTGGACCGACGCGATGGTGGAGGCGTGGAAGCCGGTCACCGCCGCCGTCCACGACGCCGGCGGCAGGATCGTCGCGCAGATCTGGCACATGGGACGGCTCGCCCGCCCCGACGTCACCGGCCTCGCGCCGCTGTCCTCGTCGGCGACCCGCGCGCCCTATCACAAGCCCGACGAGCCCAATCCCTATGCCGAGGCGCGGGCGGCGACGCTCGACGACATCCAGCGCGCGGTTGACGATTACGGCACGGCTGCGACCGCGGCGATCACGGCGGGGTTCGACGGGGTCCAGCTGCACGGCGCGAATGGCTATCTGATCGACCAGTTCCTGCGCGACAACACCAACCTGCGCGATGACGATTACGGCGGCAGCCCGGAGAACCGCATCCGCTTCATGACCGAAGCGGTGGCGCGAGTGGTCGAGGCGATCGGTGCCGGCCGCACCGGCATCCGCCTGTCGCCCAATGGCGAGACGCAGGGCGCGGACGACTCCAACCCGGAGGCGGTGTTCGTGCCGGCGGCAAGGGCGCTGGCCGACCTCGGCATCGCGTTCCTCGAACTGCGCGAGCTGTCGCCGGGCAGCACCTTTGGCGCATCCGACGTGCCCAAGCTCAGCCCCAGGATCCGCGAGGTCTTTGCCGGGCCGCTGATCCTCAACCAGGAATATAGCGTGGCAACGGCGCAGGCCGCCCTCGATAGCGGGGTCGCCGATGCCATTGCGTTCGGGCGGCCGTTCATCGCCAATCCCGATCTGGTCGACCGCCTCCGCCGCGGCGCGGCGCTTGCCGAGGACGACCAGAAGACCTGGTACACGCCGGGAGCCGAGGGCTATACCGACTATCCGGCGCTGGAAACCGCCGACGCCTGACCCGGGCGGGCGGTGCTCAGCCCAGCCGCTGCTTGATCGCCAGCATCGCCAGCGCCGCCTTGGCAGCCGAGCCGCCCTTGTCCAGCTCGGTCGGGCGGGCGCGGGCCAGTGCCTGCGCTTCGTCCTCGGTGGTGAGGATGCCGTTGCCGATGGCAAGGCCGTCGAGGGTCAGCGCCATGATGCCCCGGGCGCTCTCGTTGGACACCACCTCGAAATGATAGGTCTCCCCGCGGATCACCACGCCGAGCGCGACATAGGCGTCGTAGCGGCCGGTCTCCGCCGCCAGCGCGATCGCCGCCGGCACCTCCAGCGCGCCGGGAACGGTCAGCACCTCGCAGCTATGACCCGCAGCCTCGATCGCGCCGCGCGCGCCGGCGATCAGCAGGTCGTTGAGATGGTCGTAGAAGCGCGCCTCGACGATCAGCAGGTGCGCCATTATTCGCCACCCGTGCCGGGGATGCGCAGCTCGTCGACGATCGACAGGCCATAGCCCTCCAGCCCGACCAGCGCGTGATGGGTGTTGGTCAGGAGCACCATGTCCTGCACCCCCAATTCGGCAAGGATCTGCGCGCCGACCCCATAGTCGCGCAGTTCCTCGACCTCCGGCGCGCCCGCGCCCTTGCCCTCGGCGCGAAGCTTCATGAAGCGGCTGGCCGAGTCCTTCATCGGCCGGTTGATGACGACGATCACCCCCGCGCCCTCGGCGGCGATCATCTCCATCGAGCGCGACAGCAGCCCGGAGCGCTCCGACTCCTCGCCGAACATGTCGACGAAATAGGAGGCGGTGTGCATCCTGACCAAGGTCGGCCGGTCTGGGTCGATCCGGCCCTTGACCAGCGTGATCGTCTCGTCGCCGCTCGCCTTGTTGTAATAGGTGATCGCCCGCCACTGGCCGCCCCAGCGCGAGTCGAAGTGGATCTCGGCACGCTTCTCGACCAGGTGGTCGTGGCGGCGGCGATAGGCGATGAGGTCGCGGATCGTGCCGATCTTGAGGCCGTGGAGCTGCGCAAAGGCGACGAGGTCGTCCATCCGGCTCATCGTGCCGTCCTCGTTCATGATCTCGCAGATCACGCCGGAGGGGTTGAGGCCGGCGAGCCGTGCGACATCGACCGCCGCCTCGGTATGCCCGGCACGGACCAGCACGCCGCCGTCGCGCGCGACCAGCGGAAAGACGTGGCCGGGGGTGACGATCTCGTCCGCGCCCTTGCCGGCGTCGATCGCCACCGCGACGGTGCGCGCCCGGTCGGCGGCGGAGATGCCGGTGGTGACGCCGTCGCGCGCCTCGATCGAGGTGGTGAAGGCGGTCTCGTGCCGGGTGCCGTTGTTGCGGCTCATCAAGGTCAGGCCGAGCTGGTCGACCCGCGTCTTGGTCAGCGCCAGGCAGATCAGCCCGCGGCCGTGCTTCGCCATGAAGTTGATCTTCTCCGGCGTCGCCATCTGCGCGGGAATGACCAGGTCGCCCTCGTTCTCGCGGTCCTCGTCGTCGACCAGGATGAACATGCGGCCATTCTTGGCCTCGTCGATGATCTCCTCCGGCGAGGACAGGAAGCCGTGGCGCAGGCGCGACAGTTCAGCTTTTGGCACGATAGGCCTCCATGCGGTGCAGGTAACGGGCGAGGACGTCGATCTCGATATTGACCGCCTGTCCCGGCGCCAGCGCTCCCAGCGTGGTCATCGTCTGGGTATGGGGAATCAGGTTGATCGCGAACTCGGTGCCGTCGCCGCCATCGCTGACCGCATTGACGGTCAGCGACACGCCGTCGATCGTGATCGATCCCTTGGGGGCGACGAACGGCGCGAGCGCTGGCGGCACGGCGAAGCCGATCCGCCGCGAATCGCCCTCGGCAGCGATGCCCTTCACGGCGGCGACGCCGTCGACATGGCCGGTGACGATATGGCCGCCCAGCTCGTCGCCCAGCTTCATGGCGCGTTCCAGGTTGAGGCGGCGG
>NZ_CAHJXA010000250.1 GCF_903644135.1 Sphingomonas bacterium
GGGCACCCGCGTCTGGCGCAGTTCGGCGAGCTTGGCCCTCAGGCGAAGGTAGCCGGTGTGCGACGGGTTAAACCCAAGCAGTGTCTGGCCCGCATCGGTGGAGGCCGCGACGTCGGCGAGGATTTTCGCCGGCGTGGCCACTTCCGGCTTGGCGGTGATCAGCATGAGGTCGCGCACCGCGAGCTTCAGAACGATGGCGAGCACCACGCCTGGGCAGCCGACGGTCAGGAAGACGAGCTGCCACGAATGGAAGCCGCGCAGGAGCGGCGGCAGCGTCGGCAGTGCGCGGGTGAAGCCGTCGAGCAGCACGCCGCCGACAAACAGCCCCAGGCCCGCGCCGATGAACGGCGCGGTCAGGAACAGCGCGCTGGCGCGGGGGATGCGCCGCACCGGGAACAGGTCGGCGAAGATCGACAGCGCCGCCGGTGCCAGTCCCGCCTCGCCGATCGCGCCGCCGCTGCGCGCAACCGCCAGCGTTGAAAAGCTGCTGGCCAGCCCGATCATCGACGTCGTCGCCGACCAAATCGCGAAACAGGTCGCCGCCACCGCCACCCGGTTGCGCCGGTCGAGAAGCCAGCCGACCGGCAGCCCCGCCGCCGCCGCGCAGAACGCGAAGGCGGGTCCCTGGATGAAGCCCAGCTGGGTGTCGGTCAGATGCAGGTCGCCCTGGATCGCGTGGGCGGTGATCGCGATCACCTGCCGGTCGAGCGAGGCGACCGTCATGCTCAGCCAGAATATGCCGACCGTGACCCAGGCCAGCCGCGACGGCGATCCCTCGCCCTCGGTCGCAACGGCAGGATCGGCGGCGAGCGCTGGCGTCACTTGGGGCTCGGCCCCGCCCAGACGAAATCATCGTGCCAGCGGCGCACGCCGGCGGTGGTCGTTACCTGTCCGTCGCAGGTGAAATGCTTCTGACCGGCATCGACCGCGCAATCCTCGACATAAGGGCCGAGCCCGTCGATGCGGCCCCAATTATGCAGCGTGCCGGGCGCGCGCGACACGATCTGCGTGGTCATCGGCGTGCCCTTCACCGGCGACGGCGGTCCGCCATAGGCACCCTCATAGGACATCACGCTGATCTTGCCCTTGTCGTCGGTCGCCACCGATACCCAGACCGACGTCTTGCCATCGTCCTTGACGACCCACAGCGTATCGTCGCCGGGATCGATCTCCACCGATTTGGCGCGGTTGCGGACCCAGAGCCCCTCCGGCATTACCCCGCCCCGCGCGGTAAGCCGGCCCGGCTCGGCGGCGGCGGGCAGCGACAGGACCAACAGCGCCGTCGCCAGCAACGGCCCGGTCATTCGCGCGACGATGGTGGTTCCGTGATCCATCCCTGCTTCCTTCAGAACTTGAACGAGACCTCGCCGCCATAGGTCGCCGGCCGGTTGGGGAAGGCGACGTCGAACGGCGCACCGGTCGACTGGCTGGGGAAATAGGTCTCGTATGCCTTGGTGTTGAAGATGTTCTTCGCCCAGAAGGTTGCGGTGATGCCACCGCGCGTCAAGCCGAGGCTGCCGTTGACGTAGGTCTTGGGCCGCTGGACGTCGAGATTGTCGATAAACCAGTATTTGGAGCTGTAATGCTGCGCGTTGGCGCGCAGGAACAGCGACGTCGTGGCCGACACCGGCACGGTATAGTCGAAGCCGCCGTTCAGCGTGATGTTGTTGGCGCGCGGCGTCTCGTTGCCGACATATTGCGGGAAGGCGGCGAAGCGGCGGTCCTTGGGCTTGGCGTAGCCCAAATTGCCGAACAGGTTGAAGCCCGAGAGCGGATTGACCCGCACCTCCAGTTCCGCACCGTTCAGCCGGACGCGGTCGATGTTGCCGGTCACTTCCGACCCCGACCCGAAGTCGATATACGAGAATTGATAGTTCCTGATGTCGCTGCGGAACAGCGCGCCGTTGACCGTCAGCTTGCGGTCGAGCCACTGCGTCTTGAAGCCGACCTCATAGTTGGTCAACACCTCGGCATAATAGAGCGGCACCCGGAAGCTGGGCGGGTTGAAGCCGCCCGAGCGAAAGCCGACGCCATAGGTGGCATAGACCAGCTTCTCCGCATCGAGCTTGTAGGTGGCGGTGACCTTTGGCTGGAACTTGCTGAACGTCGCGCGCCGTTCGCTGCCGTTAAGCAGGTTGTCCTGCGTGCGGTGATCGCTATCGTAGCGGCCGCCGGCGGTCAGCGTCAGCGCGCCGATGTCGTAATCGGCCTGCGCCGAGATGCCATAGTTGGACCGCTTGTTCTGCGCCGGATTGGACAGGATGATCAGTGCCGGGTTAGTCGGGTCGGTGGCCGGATGGCCAGTGTCGACGAAGATGTTGGTGCTGATGAACTGGTTGGCGTGCAGATAGTCGCCGCTCACCAGCCAGCGGAACGGGCCCTTGTTGCTGGTCAGCCGTAGCTCCTGGCTGAAAATGCGGTTGTTGAACGGCTGGTTGTCGCCCAGCGAGAAGCCGGGCACCGTCACCGGATTGGTGAAGTCGACGTCGGTGGTCTGGATCTGGTCGAGCTTGGTATGGCCCGAGATTGAGGTCAACGTGGCGAAGCCTAGTTCCTGCTCCAGCTTCGCGGTCAGGTTGGTCGAGGTGCCGGAGCCCCGGTTGGGAAAGTTGCTCTGCGGCTTCTGGAAGTCGTTGGCGCTGCCGGAGAACACCGGCACGAAATAGACGCCAGCGGCGTTGAAGTCCTCATGCTGGGCGATCAGCTGCAGCCGGGTGCCCTCCGCCAGGTTGAAATACAGGTTGCCGCGCAGGCTCCAGTCATGCGGCACCCGGTCGTTGTTGACGCGGCGGAAAGTGTTGAAGATCAACCCGTCGGTATGGAAAAAGCTGCCCGATAAGCGGAACTGTACCTTATCGGGCACGATCGCCCCCGAGATGCCGCCGCTGCCGTCGAACGTCTGGCCGTTGCCATAGGAGAGGTCGGCGAAGCCGCGCAGGTCGTTGCTCGGCGCGGCCGTGGTGATGATGATCGCGCCGGCTTCGGCGTTGCGGCCGTAGAGCGAACCCTGCGGCCCCTTCAGCACCTCGATCTGCGCAATGTCGAACAGGTGCATGTTGAACTGTTTGGGGTCGTCCTGCGGCACGCCGTCGACGATCACCGCGACCGGCGTGTCGGCGTTGCTCGCTTGCGAGATGCCGCGCAGCACGATGACGCTGTTGGTGTAGGTGTCGGTCTTCTCGATCGTCAGGTTGGGAATAGTCGCAACGATGTCCGCGGTCTGCTTGATCTGCTGCGCCTCGATGCTCTTGGCGGTCAGCACGTCGACCTGCACCGGTACGTCCTGCAGCCGCTCCGACCGCTTCTGCGCGGTGACGACGATGTCGCCAGCGGCAGTCTGGGCCTCGGTACCGGGCCTGGCCGGGTCGGCATCCGCGCTGTTGGCCGTGGCCGGATTGGGGACGGTCTGCGCGTGCAGCCCCGTCGGCAAGGCGAGAGCGGCACTCGTCAGCAAGACGGTCTTGATCGACGCGAATATGGTCATGATTGTCCCCCTGTTCGACGGCTGCCCGCCCTATCTGTTTCCCTGGTTCCTCATCCTGGCCTGATCCGCCGCCATCTGCGGCGGTCAGATGGTCTTTTCGTCGACGATGCTCACCATGTGATGGTCGAACATCTGCCAGCGCGCGCCATTGTGTCGCCAGCCGTTGACGTAGGCCACGACCTTGCCGCGATTGCGCTCGCTGATCTCCTGGCCGCTGGGCTTGCCGTCGCCAAACGTCGCGCCCGGCTTGAACTGCTCGTTGTGATATTTGACGAGGCCGAGGGTGATCACCTCTTTGCCGACCTGATGCGCGGTGACATCGACCCAGGTCGCGTCCATCACCTCGATCGTCTTGTCGAGATCGATCATCTCCTGCTTGCCGCCCGCCAGTCCAGGCCAGGGCTGAGCGCTGCCGTAGAAGTCGTCGGTGAAGAAGCTTTCGAGCCAGTCGTGCCGCTTGTTTGCGATCGCCTCGCCCCACTCGTCGTAGAGCGCCTTGAACTGCCTGGATAGCTCGTCGTCGGCCATGATGCTCCCCGCTGGCTGTCGAGTACGGCTCCCGGCTGGTCGCTGCCGTTTCGCCCCTCTGATCCGCAGCTTAGACAAGAAAAGCGATACGTCAACGGTTCGTTGGCGTTTTATCATTGTATTGTGACGTGCGTACGACGTTGCAATAGCCGTGGTGATGCGCTTGAGCATGCCGACGCGGCCGAACGACTGCGACCACCGACGGGCGAGGGACTGCGAGGATGACCGAAGAGGAAA
>NZ_CAHJXA010000251.1 GCF_903644135.1 Sphingomonas bacterium
AGGTCGCTCATCTACGGTCTCCTCACGGAGCCTGAATCAGATCGCGACGCTCACATCAATGGGTCCTGACCCTAGGGAAAAGACGATCCTGTGAGACGACACAACATCGAAGCGGACCGTACAAACGTCTGATACGGATAGCGGCAAAGGCGCTGCGAGCAGCTAAGATGGTTGTGGGGCCCGCGGTTAATTGATCCACGTCGTCGTTTACAGCGATAATCACAGGCTTTTTGGCGGCCGACCATGTAGTCGTTAGGTTCGCAGAGGTGCCGATGTCCTTCCTCAATCGCCTAAACCTGTTGCTTCCCCTGATTCAGGCACCGATGGCAGGCGTGTCGATACCCGCACTGGCGGCGGCGGTCTCGGATGAAGGCGCGCTGGGTTCGGTCGGGGTTGGCGCGACCGATGCCGCTGGTGCCCGCGCGATGATCGCGGAGGTGAGGGCGCGCACCGATCGCGCCTTCAACGTCAACCTGTTCGTGCATGGCGGCGCGGTGGCCGACCCTGCGCGGGAGGCCGCGTGGCTGCGTTGGCTGGTACCGGTGTTCGCCGAGTTCGGCGCGGAGCCGCCGTCGGCGCTGCGGACGATCTACAAGAGCTTCGCCGACGACGCCGACATGCTGGCGATGCTGCTGGAGGTCGCGCCGCCCGTCGTCAGCTTCCATTTCGGCCTGCCGTCGGCCGACGCGATCGCGGCGTTGCGCGATCGCGGCATCATGTTGCTCGCCACCGCGACCAGCGTGGCGGAAGCGCGGGCGGTGGAGGCGGCGGGGATCGAGGCGGTGGTCGCGCAGGGGATCGAGGCCGGCGGGCATCGCGGCGTGTTCGATCCCGCCGCGCCCGACGATGCGCTCGGCACGGTCGCGCTGACGCGGCTGCTGGTGCGCGAGACCGGCCTGCCGGTAATCGCGGCGGGCGGGATCATGGACGGCGCGGGAATCGCGGCGATGCTCGCGCTAGGCGCGCTCGCGGCGCAACTCGGCACCGCGTTCATCGCCTGCCCCGAGTCCGGCGCGGACGATGCCTATCGTGCGGCACTGACCGGGCCGGGCGCGTATCACACGACTCTGACCAAGCTGATCTCCGGCCGCCCGGCGCGCGCGCTCGCCAACCGGTTCACCGCATTGATGCAAAGCCTAGGCGACCACCTGCCGCCCGATTACCCGATCGCCTACGACGCCGGCAAGGCGCTCCACGCCGCCGCCAAGGCAAAGGGCGAGCACGGTTTCGGCGCGCAATGGGCGGGGCAGGGCGCGCCGCTCGCGCGCGCGATGCCGGCGGCGCGGCTGGTCGAGCTGTTGCGGGCGGAACTGGAGGAGAGCTCAGGCCGCGGCACCGACGGCTCGTAGCAGCACCGCCGCCGCGCGCTTGGCGGCGGTCTTCGGGTGCGCGACGCCGCCCAGATATCCTTCCGTGGCCATGCCATCGAGCAGGATGACGATCTGGTCGGCGAGGTCGGCGCGATCGGGGCGGCGTTGGTCGAGCAGGCCGAGCACATGCTCGCGCAGCGCGCGCTTGTAGGAGCGGACCAGCGCATGGATCGGCCCCGCCGGCTCGGCGGGCTGGAGGCTGGCGTGGATGAACGGGCAGCCGCGCGGGTCGGCCTGCCTGCCCGCGCCGCTCAGCTGGTCGAACAGCTCAAGGATGCGGGTCTCCTCCGACTGTCCCGCCGTCGCCATGTCGCGCAGGTCATGCAGCGTCGCCTGCGTCATCTCCTCATAGACCGCCAGTGTCAGCGCCTCCTTGGACGCGAAGTTGTTGTAGAGCGTCATCTTGGCGACGCCGGCGGTGTCGGTCACGTCATTGATGCCGACGTTGGAGGCACCGCGCCGGGTGAACAGGTCACGCGCCGTTGCGATCAGCCGCTCGCGCCCGCTGCGCTTGTCGCCTTTTTCAGTTTGCATCGTTGGTCCGTCTTGACAGTTGTGTCGCAAGAACTAGATAGACCGGTATATACCGTACCGCAAGAGCTTTCCGCTCGTTTTTCCTCCAGTTCACAAGGATATGTATCATGAAAATCGCACTCATCGGCGCTACCGGGTTCGTCGGCAGCGGCCTCCTCGCCGAGGCGCTGGAGCGGGGTCACGACGTGACCGCTATCGTGCTCGATCCCAAGAACCTGCCCAGCCATGCCAATCTCTCGACCGCCGGAGCGGACGTGACCGACCAGGACGAGCTCGCCTCGGCGATCGCCGGCCATGACGCGGTGGTCAGCGCCTACAACCCGGGCCGCGACCAGGACGGCGAGGGCGTCGCCTCGATCATCGCGGCGGTCAAGCAGGCCGGCGGGCGGCTGGTGACGGTCGGCGGGGCCGGCACTCTGGAGGTCGCGCCCGGCCAGCGGCTGGTCGACCAGCCCGACTTCCCCGCCGAGTGGAAGGACGGCTCGCTCAAGACCGCTGCCTTCCTCGACCGGCTGCGCGGCGAGACCGAGCTGGACTGGACGTTCGTCTGCCCAGCGGCCTTCCTCGCCCCCGGCGAGCGCACCGGCCGGTACCGCGTCGGCGGCGACCAGCTGATGACCGAGCCCGACGGCCAGAGCCGCATCTCTATCCCGGACTATGCGGTCGCGCTGCTCGACGAGGTGGAGAGCGCCGCGCATCCGCGTCAGCGCATCTCGGTCGCGTACTGAGCCATGGCCGGCACCGCAGCTCCCGTCGCCGCGACCGAGCGGCGTGTCCGGTCGCCCGGGCTCGTTCATGCCGTGCTGGCGCTGGGCGGGTTCGCGATCGGCACCACCGAGTTCGCGACGATGAGCCTGCTGCCCGCGTTCAGCCGCGGCATGGGCGTCGACGCGCCGACCGGCGGCCACGTCATCAGCGCCTATGCGCTGGGCGTGGTGGTCGGCGCACCGCTGTTCGCGGTGGCGGGGGCGCGGCTCAGCCGGCGCACGCTGCTGGTGCTGCTGATGGGCTGGTTCGCGCTCGGCAACCTGGCGAGCGCCTTCGCGCCGACCTTCGGTGCGCTGCTGGCGCTGCGGTTCGCGACTGGGCTGCCGCATGGTGCTTACTTCGGCGTCGCCGCCTTAGTGGCGGCGGGGTTGGTGCGGCCCGAGCAACGCACGGTGGCGATCGGGCGGGTGATGACCGGTTTGACTGTCGCCACGATCGTCGGCGTGCCGGTCGCCAACCTGCTCGGCCAGTGGCTCGGCTGGCGCTGGGGGTTCGGCGTGGTGGCGGCGCTGGCCGCGCTCACCGTCGCGCTGGTGCTGGCCGTCGTTGCCGCCGATCGGCCTCACAAGGATGCGTCGCCATTGCGCGAACTTGGCGCACTGAAGCGAGCGCAGGTGTGGCTGACGCTCGGGATCGGCGCGGTCGGGTTCGGCGGCATGTTCTGCGTCTACACCTATCTCGCCTCCACCCTCAGCGCGGTTACTCATGCGCCGGGCTATGCGGTGCCGATCGTGCTGGCGGTGTTCGGGGTCGGCATGACGCTCGGCAACATCGTCGTGCCGCGGTTCGCCGATCGCGCGCTGATGCCGGTGGCGGGTGGGTTGCTCGCGTTCAGCGCGGCCGCGCTGGCGATCTATCCGTTCGCGGCGGGGCACCTCTGGTCGATCACGCCGGCGGTGCTGGCGATCGGCATCGGCGGCGCGCTCGGCTCCGTGCTGCAGACCCGGCTGATGGACGTGGCGGGCGACGCGCAGGCGCTGGCGGCGGCGCTCAACCACTCCGCGTTCAACACCGCCAACGCGCTCGGCCCCTGGCTCGGCGGCCTCGCCATCGTCGCCGGCTATGGCTGGACCTCGACCGGCTTCGTCGGCTGCGGCCTCGCGCTCGGCGGCCTCGCCATCTGGGCGCTTGCGCTGCTCGTGCAGCGGCGACGCCCACTCCACTGATCGTCTCCTGAAAGGATCATCCCATGCGCTCCCTCACCTACCTCTACGACCCGCTCTGCGGCTGGTGCTACGCCGCCGCGCCCGGCGTCGCCCGGTTGCGCGACGCCGGCATCCCGCTCCGCCTCCTGCCGACCGGTCTGTTCTCCGATCCCGGCCGGGTGATGACGCCCGAGTTCGCCGGCTACGCCTGGACTAACGACCAGCGCATCGCCGCGATGACCGGCCAGGTGTTCACCGACGCCTATCGCCGCCAGGTGCTGGGAGCGACGGGCACCGCGTTCGACTCGACGAACGCCGTCCTCGCCATCACCGCCGTTGCGGTCGACCAGCCCGGCCGCGAGGCGAAGGCGCTGAAAGCCGTGCAGGAAGCGCGCTACGTCGCCGGCCGCGACATCACCGACCCCGCC
>NZ_CAHJXA010000252.1 GCF_903644135.1 Sphingomonas bacterium
CGAGGCCATCGCCGCGGCCGACCAGGCACTGGCCGACGATGTCGCCTTCATCCCCATCGCCCGCCCGCTGCGCTGGTCGCTGGTGTCGCTGCGGCTGCGCGAGTGGCAGGCCAATGCGCGGGCATGGCACCCGTTGAACCATCTGCGCGGCGGTCCCATTTGAGGCTGATGAGCCGTGCCCTTCCCTTCGATCCCGCCGCCCTGCCGATCGGCCGCGACCCTCTCTCCGTCCGCCGGCGGGTCGAGGCGATGGAGCATCTGCTGGAGGGGCTGTTCGTCGTTCCTGGCCTCAACCGCCGCATCGGCCTCGACGTCATCCTCGATGCGCTGCCGGTTGCGGGCGACACTATCGGCGCGCTGCTCGGCCTCTACATGGTGTGGGAAGCGCGCAACCTGCACATGTCGAAGTTTCAGATTGCGCGCATGGTAGGCAATGTCGGGTTCGACTGGCTGTTGGGACTCATCCCGTTCCTGGGTGCGGTGCCGGACTTCTTCTTCCGGTCGAACTCGCGCAACCTCAAGATCATCCTGCGCCATCTCGATCGTCACTTCCCGGCGGTTGCGACGATCCGGGGCTGAGACGTGGCCGGGCAGGTCCGCCGCGCCAGATCTTGAGCGCCGCCGTGGTTACCGCACCGCCGCTGTCGGGCCGGCATCGCTCATAGGCAAATTGCCGGTCGAGGCACAGCCACAGCTCGTCCAGCCAGCCCAGCCGATTGAGCGTGACGCGGACGGCGCTGGCCGGCAGCCCTGGGTTCGCCGCCGCCAGTGCCTCCGCCAAGCGGCCGACGGTCAGGCCCTGCTCGCGCGACAGTGCCGCCATGTCGGGGTAGCGCAGCTTGGCGTACAGCCCGGTCGAGCGGCGGAAATAGGAGTCTGGGTCCAGCCCCGCCATGCAGGTGCCATGCTTGGCCCATTCGTGCTGGAGCAGCTGCGCCGATGGCGTCGAGCACAGGTTCGCCCGGATCGTCGCCGGAGCCAGCAGCGGCGTCGAGCGGCAATATTGCGGCCAGTCCTTGCCGACGCCGTCGGGCCATAATCCATGCAGGACGAACCCGAAGCGGTTGCCCTGCCCGCACTCGAAATCGCTCGCCCCGTTGTGCGGCATGTGACAATATTCCGGGGCCCATGTCACCGCGAGCGTATAGCCGCCGGTCGGCAACAGCCGCTGCGGCTGGCTGGCGGAGGGCAGCTCGGGATGCGGCCGCTCGACCTGCGCCGGCAGCGAGCAGCTGAGCGCCTGGGCGACCGCGCCGGTCGGCAGCATCAGCACCGCCGCAAGACCGGCGCGCAACGCGGTGGTCACGCCACGTTGGCCGGACGCGCCGCGAACCAGGCGTTGGCGTCGGGGCGGAACAACATGAACACGGCCACCGCCTGCAGCACCCAGCTGACGACCGTCAGGACGCCGCCGATCCCCGGCAGCATCGTGCCGCGGCCGATGCTAGCAAGGAAGCCGAGCACGCCGAGCCCGAAGAACACCACCACGATCCACTTGGCGACCACGCTCGCCTGCCGCGCGACGAACCACCAGAGCGTCAGCGTGATGATGCCGCCGACGACGACGCCGACCAGGGCGATGGTGCTGACCGTGCCGGCCCCGATCGTGGCGGCGGCGTTGGCATCGGCAAGCGCCAGGCGGCCGTTCCACGTCAGCGCCAGGTTGACGAGGCCGATCAGCCACGCGCCAAGATAGCAACGCTCGAACGTGATGATCGATTGGGGTCGTAGCATCGGCACCTCCTCCTGTGTTGACCGGCAACGTATCGCCCCCGCCCGGCTTGGCAACCCCGCTCGCGCCGTCTCAGCCGACGGCTGCGAAATCCAGCCCGATATCGGCGGCCGGGGCGCTCTGGGTCAGCCTGCCGACCGACACATAGGTGACGCCGGTCTCGCCGATCGCGCGGATCGTCTCCAGCGTGACCCCGCCCGACGCCTCGGTCGGCACCCGCCCGTCGACCAGCGTCACCGCCCCGCGCAGCACCGCCGGGGCCATGTTGTCGAGCAGCAGCCAGGTCGCGCCCGCCACCAGCGCCGGCTCGATCTGGTCAACGCGGTCGACTTCGACGATGATCCGGCCGATGCCGGCACCGCGCGCGCGCCGCACCGCTTCGCCGACATCGCCGGCGACGGCGACGTGATTGTCCTTGATCATCGCCGCGTCCCACAGCCCCATGCGATGGTTCTGCGCGCCGCCCATGCGGGTCGCGTATTTCTCCAGCACGCGCAGTCCCGGCAAGGTCTTGCGCGTGTCGAGCAGGATAGCGCCGGTACCCCGCAGCCGCTGGACATAGGCGCTGGTCAGCGTCGCGATCCCCGACAGATGCTGCACCGTGTTGAGCGCCGAGCGCTCGGCGGTCAGCAGGGCGCGCGCGGCACCATCGATCCGCAGCAGCGCGGTGCCGGCGGCGACCGCTGCGCCATCCTCGACCTGCATCTCGACAGTGGCGCTCGGGTCCAGCGCGCGGAAGAAAGCGGCGGCGATCGGCAGCCCGGCGACGGTGATCGCATCGCGGCTGGCCATCACCGCAGTGAACCGCGCGTCGGCGGGGATGACGGCGGCAGAGGTGATGTCACCCGCCTCGCCCAAATCCTCCGCTAGCGTCGCAGCAACGAAGGCGTCGAGGTCGAAGCCGGTGGCTAGCGTATGAACGTCGGCCACCGTCATCGATGCGCCACCCGCGCCGGCCCGAGATCACCCTGCCCCACGGTAGCACTCGCCATCGTCAGCATCGCGTCGAGGCTCTTCTTCGCACGCAGCCTGAGTCCCTCCTCGATCTCGATCCGCGGCGTCAGGTCGCGCAACGCGACGTACAGTTTCTCCATGGTGTTGAGCGCCATGTACGGACAGATGTTGCAGTTGCAGTTCCCGTCCGCCCCCGGCGCGCCGATGAAGGTCTTGGCCGGGAGTGCCTTCTCCATCTGGTGAATGATGTGCGGCTCGGTGGCGACGATCAGCGTGTCGCCAGGGAAGCTCTGCGCGAACTCCAGGATGCCGCGCGTCGAGCCGACATAATCGGCATGGTCGAGGATCACCGCCGGGCACTCCGGATGCGCTGCGACCGGTGCGCCGGGGTGCTGCGCCTTGAGCTTCATCAGCTCGGTCTCGCTAAACGCCTCGTGGACGATGCAGACGCCCGGCCACAACAGCATCTCGCGCCCGGTCTTGCGGGTCAGATATCCCCCAAGGTTGCGGTCGGGACCGAAGATGATTGGCTGGTCGGCCGGTAGCTGCGCCAGGATCGTCTCGGCCGACGACGACGTGACGATGATGTCGCTCAGCGCCTTCACCTCGGTCGAGCAGTTGATGTAGGTCAATGCGATATGGTCGGGATGCGCGGCGCGGAAGGCGGCGAACTGCTCGGGCGGGCAGCTGTCCTCCAGGCTGCAGCCGGCGTCCATGTCGGGCAGCACCACGATCTTGCCGGGCGACAGGATCTTCGCCGTTTCCGCCATGAAGCGCACCCCGCAGAAGGCGATGACGTCGGCGTCGGTCTCGGCGGCGCGGCGCGACAGGTCGAGGCTGTCGCCAACGAAGTCGGCCAGGTCCTGCAGCTCGGGCTTCTGGTAATAATGCGCCAGGATCACTGCGTTGCGCTCCCGCCGGAGCCGGTCGATCTCGGCGCGCAGGTCGAGCCCGGTCAGGTCGTTGGTCAGCTTCATGGCGCGTGTCCCGATCGGATCAGAAATGATTATGTAGGACGTCATCGACCGAACGCGAGACGTCCCAGCGTTCGGTGCTCGCCACCGGCTCGTCGGCGAAGCGGACCGTCACCGCGGCATCCAGCCCGGCGGCCCGCAACGGCATCGCAAAGCTGCGCTCGACGGCGCGGCGGGTGGCATCGCGGGCAAGCTTCATCGGCACCGCCTCGTGCGCCTGCCGCGCCAGCTCGGCCTGCGCGTTGGCGCGGTTGGCGGTGTCCAGCGTCTTGTCGGCACTCGTGAAGCGCGACAGCACGCCGCCCGAGCCATATTCGCGGATCGCGGCCAGGTCGACCTGCGGCTGGTCGGCCTCGACCGGCGGCAGGGTCACCGCCAGCGTCCTGCTTGCCGCATCCCAGCGCACGTCGCGCTGCTCCAGCTTGCCGAGATCGACCTCGTAGCGGACCAGTCCGGGCAGGATCAGCGTCTTCTCGTCGGTCAGGCCGAGCATAGACTGGCGCGAGGTCACCACCGCCACGAAGCGCGCCGCGAACGCCGACAGCCGGTTCTGCTCGCGCAAGCCGACCAGGCTGGCGCGGGC